>NZ_JBSGDY010000076.1:0-28046 GCF_053602615.1 Micromonospora sp. NPDC004336 | reverse complement strand
ACCCACCCCACCCACACACACGTGATGGGCGGCGGTGTGACTGGAGAACAGCCGGGGCCCCTCCCCCGCCCGGCGGGGGGGGGCCGGCGCCCCGCCGCGCGACCCGCCCGCCCGGGCGTCAGCGGTCCCGGTCGACCTCGATCCGGGCCTCGTCGGCCAGGCGGTAGCCGACGCCGTGGACGGTGGTCACCAGCGGCGTGCCGACGCCGAACTTGGCGCGCAGCCGCCGCACGTGCACGTCGACGGTGCGGGCCACCGCGTGCTCGTAGCCCCAGACGCTGGCGAGCAGTTGCCGGCGGGTGAAGACCTGACGGGGGCGCTCGGCCAGGAAGAGCAGCAGGTCGTACTCGATGCGGGTCAGCGCCACCGCCCGCGAGCCGTGCCGGACGACCCGTGGCCCGGCGAGGATCCGGACCGCGTCGGGATGCCCGGCGTCCGGGCGCGCCCCGGCCGGCGCCGGCGGGGCGTCGCCGCCGGTGGGCCGCACCAGGCCCTCGCCGGACTCGGCGAGCTCGCCGATGAGCTCCAGCAGCCGGGCCAGGCGGGGGCTCAGCGGGCCGGGGGCGACGTCGAGGGTGATGGTGACGGTGGGCGCCGGGCGCGGGCGGGCGGGCCGGGCGCGGCCGGCCGGCTGGGATCGGGGGGTGAGGGCGACGACGGACATGGAGCCTCCTGGCGACGGCGGTGCCGCCACGCCCGGGTGGGACGCGACGGTCAGGACGGCGCCCGGCCGGCGGTCACCGGGGGCGCGGGGGTGGACGGACGCGGCGGCGGGGTGGGGCCGAGAACGGGCAGCCCGGCGAGGCGCCAGGCGACGAATCCGCCGACCACGTCGGTGGCGCGGTGCAGCCCGAGGTCCCGCAGGGCGGCGGCGGCCAGCGACGAGGTGTAGCCCTCCTGGCAGATGACCAGCACCTGCAGGTCGTAGCCGACCGCCTGCGGCAGCCGCGCCGGGCAGCGCGGGTCGAAGCGCCACTCCAGCACGTTGCGTTCGACCGTCAGGGCGCCCGGGACGGTGCCGTGGGCGGCCCGCTGGGCGGCGGGGCGGATGTCGACCAGCAGCGCACCGCGCCGGCAGGCCACGTGCGCCCGCTCGGGATCCAGCCGGTCGAGCCGCGCCCGGGCGGCGGCCAGGATCTCGTCGATGCCCCGGGAGCCCGGCGGCGCGGGGGCCGGACAGGCGTGCGGGTCGGTCTGCGGCATGGTCGTTCCCTTCGGGTGGTGCGGACGGTCGGCGGGGCGGGGCGCGGCGCTCACCAGGCGACACCCGCCTCGGCCACCTCGGCGGCGCGGAGGCGGCCGTCGGCGAGCCGGTAGCGGGTCATCCGGCGCAGGGCGGGACGGTAGACGTGGACGCTCACGGCCGGCTCGTCGCCCCGGTTGGCGACCTGGTGCACGTGCCGCGGCCCGAAGCGACGGTGGGAGCCGGCGGCCAGGCGGTGCGGGCGCAGCCGGCCGCCGCTGACGGTCTCCTCGGTGAGGACGCCGGCCAGGACGAGGAACGCGCCGCCCGAGCCACCGTGGTCGTGCAGGTCGGTGCCCTGACCGGGCAGCCAGCTCAGCGCCCACACCTCGTGGTCGGGGGTGTGCGCGAGCCGCGCGTACCACCGGGAGGCCGGGTCGAAGCGCAGGGGCACCGGCCAGCGGGCCGGTTCGGCGGCCCAGGCCCGGGCGACGGCGAGCAGGTCGGGCTGGTGTCGGTCGGGCATGGCGGTCCTCTGTGGTGCGGCGACGTCTCGGAGCCCCAGCATAGCCTGTAAATCCTATGGGTTTAGTAGGCAATTCCGCATGCCGGGACGCCCGCGCCCGCGCGCCGAGCGGGTCAGCGGCGCACGGGTGGCCCCACCCGGTAGCCGGGGACCGACGGCCAGCGCACGGTCAGCACCACCGACTCGCGCTCGGCGTACCAGGAGTGGTCGACGCCGCGCCCCCACACCACGTAGTCGCCGGGCTCGCGCAGCACCACCGTCCGGTCCGGCAACTCGACCCGGAAGCACCCGCTGACCAGCACCAGCAGGGCGGTCCGCCGCTCGCCGGTCGCCCACCGGGCGCGCGCCTCCCCGGCCGGGTGCACCCCCCACTTGACCTCGACGTCGGCGCTGTGCCGGGCGTCGCCGGGCGGCATGAAGTGGCCGAGCAGCCAGCCCGCGTTCGTCGCCCCGTCGACACCCGCGTTGCCCACGTACACCGCGTCGTCCATCGTTCCTCCCCCAGCGCGCCGGCCGAGCAACCTACCAGGCGGACGCCCGACTAGCCTGGACCGGTGAGCGAGGAACTCGACGCCGAGACCCTGGCGTTCGCGCACCGGATGTTCGACCTGGCGCGCGACGGCGCGACCGACGAGCTGGCCGCGAACGTCGACGCGGGGCTGCCGGTCAACCTGACCAACGACAAGGGCGACACGCTGCTGATCCTGGCGGCCTACCACGCCCACCCGGAGACCGTCGCCGCCCTGCTGGCCCGGGGCGCCGACCACCGCCGCGCCAACGACCGGGGGCAGACGGCGCTGGCCGCCGCGACCTTCCGCAGCAGCGGCGACGCGGTCCGGGCGCTGCTCGCCGCCGGAGCCGACCCGCACCACGGCAGCCCGTCGGCGGTGGAGACGGCCCGCTTCTTCGACCTGCCCGAGATGCTGGCGCTGCTGACCGGGCCGCCGGCCGGCTGACGGCGTCGTCCCGCGCGGTCGCCCCCCGACCGGTATACAGAGGCGGTGGAAGATCCGCTGCCCGAGCAGATGCGCACCGCCGGCACGGCGCTGCTGGCCGCGCTGGACGAGCCCGCCCGCGCCCGCGCCGCCCTCCGGTTCGACGACGAGCAGGCCCGCCGCTGGCTGGAGTACCGCCCCCGACCCCGGCCCGGGGTCTGCCTGGCCGACCTCGACCGCGCCGGGCGCAAGGCCGCGCACCGCCTGCTGGCCACCGCGCTGAGCCCGCCGGCGTACGCGCAGGCGATGGCGATCGTCGCGCTGGAGGAGGTGCTGGACCGGGCGGAGGGATGGCGGCGGGGCCGGCACAGCGGCGACTACTGGGTGGCCGTCTTCGGCGACCCGGCCCGCGACGACACCTGGGCGTGGCGGCTGGAGGGGCACCACCTCTCGGTCAGCATGACCGTGGCGGCCGACCAGGTCTCCCCCGCGCCGATCTTCCTCGGCGCCAACCCGGCGACCGTCCGGCACGCCGGCCGCCCGGTGTCGCGCCCGCTCGGCGTCGAGGAGGACCTGGCGCGCGCCCTGCTGGACGCCATGGGCCCCGCCGGCCGGGCCGCGGCGATCGTCTCCGACGAAGCGCCCGGAGACATCATCAGCGCCACCCGGCCCCGCGTCGACGCCCCGCTGGAGCCGCTGGGGGTGCCCGGCGACCGGCTCGGGCCCACGGGACGGGCGCTGCTGGACCAGCTCGTGGCGCTCTATCTCGACCGGCTCCCGGCGGAGCTGGCGATCCGGGAGGCGCGGCGGCTGGCCTCGGGGCAGCTCCACTTCGCCTGGGCCGGTCCGACCGGCCCCGGGCAGCGCCACTACTACCGGGTGCAGGGCGACGACCTGCTGATCGAGTACGACAACACCGCCGACGACGGCAACCACGCCCACACCGTGCTGCGCCGCCCCGCCAGCGACTTCGGCGCGGACGTCCTGGCCGCCCACCACGCCGAATCCCACCCCACCCCCTGACCGGCCGGCCGGCGCGCCCATCCGACGCGACACCGAGCCCGCCCCGCCGTCCTCGAAGTTCCCCACCCGGTTGACACCTTAGATCCTCTGTGGTTCCTTAGTGCCTCTAGATTGTCTAGAGGCACTAAGCGTGCGTG
Organism: Micromonospora sp. NPDC004336; assembly: GCF_053602615.1. Taxonomy (NCBI): domain Bacteria; kingdom Bacillati; phylum Actinomycetota; class Actinomycetes; order Micromonosporales; family Micromonosporaceae; genus Micromonospora; species Micromonospora sp. NPDC004336. The sequence goes on along the minus strand of NZ_JBSGDY010000076.1, from coordinate 24,242 downwards.
CGGACCACTCAGGAGAGGACGTCGACAGTGAAAGCGATCATCGTGGGCGGCGGCATCGGCGGGCTGACCGCTGCCGTCGCCTTCCACCAGCGGGGCTGGCAGGTGGAGGTCCTCGAACGCGCCCCCGAGTTCACCGAGGTCGGCGCGGGAATCTCCATCCAGCCCAACGGCCTGCACGCACTGGACGCACTCGGCCTGGGCGACATCCTGCGCGAGCGCGGGCTCGCCGACCCGGTCGCGGGCGTCCGCCGGGCGAACGGGACCTGGCTGATCCGCAACGACACCGAGGAGTTGAAGCGCAGATTCGGGCAGTGGGCGACGGTGCACCGCGCCGACCTGGTCGACCTGCTGCGCGGGGCGCTGCCCGCGCAGGCCCTGCGCCCCGGCGTCGACGTGCGCCACGTACGCCCGGACGGCACCGTCGTCCACGACGGCGGCACGTCGACGGCGGACCTGGTGGTGGGCGCGGACGGCGTGCACAGCGTCACCCGCCGGTCCGTCTGGCCACGCCTACCCGGGCCCCGCTACGTCGGATACACCACCTGGCGGCTCCTCGCCCCGCCCCGACCCGTCGAGGGCAGCGTGGAGACCTGGGGCAGGGGCGAACGGTTCGGGCACGTGCCCATGCCCGACGGCCGCGTCTACTGCTACCTGATGGCCAACGCCCCGGCCGGCACCCGCACCGGCCTGGCGGAGCTGCGCGAACGCTTCGCCCGCTGGCACGACCCCATCCCCGCGTTGCTGCGCTCCGCGCGCCCCGACGAGGTGCTCCAGCACGACACCTACGAGCTGCCCGAGCTGGACACCTACGTGTGCGGACGGGTGGCGATCCTCGGTGACGCCGCACACGCCATGACGCCCAACCTCGGCCAGGGCGCCTGCCAGGCGCTCGAGGACGCGGTCACCCTCGCCGCCGCCGTCGACACGCACGGCGTGCCCGCCGGGCTGGCCGCGTACGACCGCGCCCGCCGGCCGCGCACCCAGCTGGTCGTACGCCTGTCCCGCCAGGTCGGCGCCCCCGCGCACTGGAGATCCGCCCCGCTGACCGTCCTGCGCGACGCGGCCCTACCGCTCCTGCCCACCGCGCTCCTCGGGCGCTCGCTGACCGCCACGTACACCTGGACCCCCTGACCCCGCCCGCAGCGGCTCCGCCCGGGACCGGGCGGAGCCGTGCGTTGGCCGGGTCAGGGACGGAAACGGGCGAGGTCGACGGTGGAGCCGGAGACACCGCCGAGCGCGTCGAAGGTGGTCGCCTCGGCGCGGCGGCCGGCGTCGAACCGGCGCACCAGCCGGGCGCCCAGCCGGACCCCGGCCGCACCGACACCGAGGGCCACGATCTCGGTGAGCAGGAGCACGACGTTGGCGCCGCGCTGCGGCGCGTCCGCGCGGACGAGGCAGGCCACCAGGAAGAGCGCGGCCATCGCCACGTTCAGGAGGTTGAAGGTGACCGCCGTGCGGCGGGTCCGGTCGCCCGGCACGTCCCACAGGTCGATCATGCCGGCCACGGCGGCCAGCGCGGCGGCGAACAGGGCCGCCACCGAGGTCCAGTAGCCGACCTCGCCGAGGAAGGCCGGGCCCCCCAGCACGTCGGTCAGATCGAACACGGTCGCGCTCACGAAGAGCCCGAACGGGAACGTCACCAGCATCGGTTGGATCGGGTGCCCGTGCACCCGCAGCCGGCTCTGCATCGTTCCTCCCCCAGGTCGGCTCACCCCACGAATCCAGAGTGCTACCCGGGCGCTCGCGAGGCGAAACGACACGCGCCCCGCGGGCCCCGCAAGTCACGGCTGTCCCGAGGCCGGCGCGGGCGCGCGGGGCCACGGGCGGCGGGGGCACGGGGCGGGGGTGGAGGATCCGGCCGCCGGGGCGACCCGCGCCGGCCCGGCGGCCGCCGATCGCGGGGCCGGCCGGCCGCGGACTCAGCTGTCCCGGGGGCGCGAGACGGTGCTGACCAGCCGGTCGGCCACCTCCCGCAGCGGGATGTCGAGCGACGACGCCGCGCTGCGCAGCACCTCGAGCGCCTCCTCGGCCGGGCAGCCACGCTGCGTCATGATCACCCCGATCGCCTGCCCGACGACGCCGTCGCCCAGCACCGAGGAGTCGAGCTCGCCGGCCCGGGCCGCCTGCCGGGCCCGGTCGCGGACCGCCGCGAGGAGCAGCCCGGCGTGCTCGGCGAGCAGCATCGCGGTGAGCTGGTGCCCGGGGGTGAGCAGGTCGCCCGCCCCGGCGTAGAGGTTGATCGCCCCGATCACCTGCTCGTCGACGTCGACCGGCGCCGAGATCACCCCGTGCACGCCCAACTCCCGGGCGCGCGGCGTCCAGGCCGGCCAGCGCGGTTCGCGCCCCAGATGGTCGGAGAGGATCATCTCCCGCCGCCGGATCGCGTCCATCGCCGGCGAGTCGGGGCCGTGCCGCAGGTCGTCGAGACCGGCCAGCCGCGCGTCGGAGGCGGCCACGCCGGCCGGCTCGCCGGCCCGCAGCGCCGTGAAGCCGCACCAGCTCACGCCGTCCACCGCGTCGCGGGCGATGCGCACCAGCGCCGCCAGCGCCTCGTCGAAGTCGTCGACGGCGATCAGCCCGGCCGTCAACTCCCGCAGGAGGGCGGCCGTCTCCAGGACGCCGAGCCGCTCCACCGTCGGGTCCCGCATCTCCAGGTTCACCGGCGCACAGCCCCCACCGCACCCGCGCGCGCTCCCGCACGCCCGACCGGCGTCGTCACCCGTTCCATCCTCTGATCTCTCCCGACTCTTCGGACCCGCCCTACTACCCTCGCAAACCCGGGTCGAAACGGCGCAAAAAGGGGCCCCTTCCGGCGCCGGCGGCGCGGAAGGGGCCCCGACGCGTCAGCGGGAGCCCGCGCTGAGCCGTCGACCCACGGAGGCGATCAACCGGTCCAGCTCGGAGCCGAACGGGTTGTCGTGCACCAGGTAGGTCCAGGTGGCGCTCGGCCGGACCAGCTTCGCCTCGTCCGGCTCCCAGTCCTCGCCGAACTCGGTCTCCTCGAAGGTCGCGATGGTCCGCTTCTCGATCTCCGGGATCAGGTCGTTGAACGCCGGCACCGCGGCCCGGTGGAACTCGTCGAGCGGGTCGAGCCGGCCGAGCGCGCGCAGGTGCACGCCCTCGCGCACCTCGGACAGCTCGGCGAGGTGGTCGGCCCAGAGCCGGTCGAGGTGGTAGAGCGCGATCGACCGGGCGACCCGCGCGAGCAGGTCCTCGTCCATCTCCCCAGCCTTCTCCGGCACCTTGTCCAGCAGCATCAGCGCCGCCACGTCGGTGGTCAGCAGCCGCTCGCGGCGCTCGGCGAGGGCCTTGCGCTGCTGCTCGATGACCACGCTGTAGCGCCAGGTGTTGCGGTGGATCTCGTGGTTGACGCCCTCGGCGACCCGCTGGGCGTGCTCGACGGCGTAGTCCACCTGCTCGTCGGTGACCAGCCCGTCGGCGTTCATCCGGGGCGAGGGCGGGACGGCGTCGCCGGCGTGCCGCACCACGAGGTCGTCCTCCAGGCTGACGAAGAAGACCGAGCCGCCCGGGTCGCCCTGCCGACCCGCGCGGCCGCGCAGCTGGTCGTCGACGCGCCGGCTGTCGTGCCGGCCGCTGCCGATGACGTAGAGCCCGCCCAGCTCGGCGACCCGCTCCCGGTCGGCCTGGTCGCTGCCGCCGAGCCGGATGTCGACGCCCCGGCCGGCCATCTGCGTGGAGACGGTCACCGCGCCGTGGGCGCCGGCCTCGGCGATGATCGCCGCCTCCTCGTCGTCGTTCTTGGCGTTGAGCACCACGCAGGGCACCCCGGCGGCGTTCAGGCCAGCGGCCAGCCCCTCGGACTCCTTCACGTCCAGCGTGCCGACCAGCACCGGCCGCCCGGCGGAGTGGCAGCGCGTGATCTCGTCGATCAGCGCCTCCTCCTTCTCCGCCCGGGTCGCGTAGATCCGGTCCGGCTCGTCCTCGCGGACGCACGGCGTGTTCGGCGGGATCACCGCCACCTCGAGGCCGAAGAACTCCCGGAGCTGGTCGCCGACCAGCACCGCGGTCGCCGTCATGCCGCACACCGTCGGATAGAGCGCGATGTACGCCTGCACGGCGATGGTGCCGAGCACCTCGCCCTCGGCCGTGGCGTCCAGGCCCTCCTTGGCCTCCACCGCCGCCTGGAGCCCGTCGGGCCAGCGGCGACGCTGCGCCACCCGGCCGCGCATCTCGTCGATCAGCTCGACGGTGCCGTCCCGCACGATGTAGTCGACGTCGCGGTGCAGCAGGGCGTGGGCGTGCAGCGCCACGTTCACCGCCGAGAGCTGCGCGACGTGCTCCTCGTCGTACAGGTCGATGCCGAGCCTGGCCTCGACGGCCGCGAGGCCGGCGGCGGTGAAGGCCACGCTGCGGCCGTCCTCCGCCACCGTGTAGTGCTTGCCCTTGCGCAGCCCGCGCACCAGGGCGGCGGCCGCGTGCACCGGATCCTGCTCGCTGGAGACCGCGCCGGCGAGGACCATCGGCACCCGGGCCTCGTCGATGAGGATCGAGTCGGCCTCGTCCACGATCGCCGTGCGCAGCGGCGGCTGGACCCGGTCGGCGATGTCGGTCACGAGCTGGTCGCGCAGGTAGTCGAAGCCGGCCTCGCTGACCGAGACGTAGGTGACGTCGCAGGCGTACGCGTCGCGCCGCTCCTGCGGGGTGGAGGCCTCGTTGACCCAGCCGACGGTCAGGCCGAGCAGGGTGTAGACGGGCTCCATCCACTGGGCGTCGCGGCGGGCCAGGTAGTCGTTGACGGTGAGCACGTGCACCGGCCCGTTGCCCAGCCGGACGTGCCCGTACGCGGCGATGGTGGCGGTGAGCGTCTTGCCCTCACCGGTGGCCATCTCGGCGACCTTGCCGGAGAGCAGGGCCATGGCGCCGAGCAGCTGCACGTCGTACGGCCGCTGGTCGAGGCCGCGCCGGGCGGCCTCCCGGCCGATCGCGCAGATCTCCTCGTAGCCCGTGGCCTTGCCGGCGGCCTCGGTCAGCTCGGCGTCGTCGAGCGCCGACAGCTTCTCCTCGCGCGCCTCGACGGCGGGCAGCAGCTTCTCCAGCGGCCCCAGGTCGACCGTCGTCCCCGGGCGCTGGAGGAACCGGCGGAACCTGCTCTTCAAGCGTTGCGACACACCCATGAGCGGCAACGGTACGCGACCGGGCCGCGTGACGGCGGCCCGCCCGGCGCGCCGCCACGCGGCGCGTCCCGGACGGGCCGCCGGGCACGGTCAGAAGGCCAGCACCACCTGCAGCTCCTGCCGGCGCCGCTCGGCCAGGTCGGTCAGCAGCGTCGGCGCCTCCTCGAACGGCACCACCGCCGACACCAGATGCTTGCGGACCGCGTCGCCGTACGCCCGCAGCAGGTCGATCGTCTCGGCGGAGAGGCGCTCGCGGTCCCAGGTGGGGGCGAGCCCGCGCGGCACCCGGCCGATCTGGGCGCAGCGCAGCGACAGCCCGTTGTGGTGGAACTCCTCGCCGAACCGGACGGCGTCCGCGCCGGCCTGGTAGAAGGCCAGGTCGACGACGGTGCCCTGGGGGCGCAGCAGGCGCAGCGCGAGTTGCAGCGCCCAGGCCTGCCCCCGGCACTGGAACACCACGTCGGCGCCCCGGTCGCCGGGGCCGTGCGCCCAGCGGGTCTTGAGCACCACCGCCGGATCGTCGGCCTCCGGGTCGAGGGTCTCCAGGCCGAGCGCCTCGGCGACGGCGCGGCGCTGCGGGGTCGGGTCGAGCACCACCACCGAGGCGGCCCCGTGTCGCTTGGCCAGCAGCGCGGTGAGCAGGGCGACGACTCCGCTGCCGACCACCGCCACCCGGCGGCCCCGGACGCCGTCGCCGAGGGACCGCACGTCGGTGCCGCACAGGTCGGCGGCGGCGTGCAGCAGCCCGTTGGCGCAGATCGGCCCCATGTGCGCGACGTAGACGCCGAGCAGCGGGTCGAGGTCGTCGGGCAGCGGCACGAACCGCTCGGCGACCGGGTCGGCGACCCAGCCGGTGCGGTGGCCGTAGGTCATGGCGCCGACGGCGCCCACGGGGACCGCCGGCGTGCGGCTCTCCACCACCCGGCCGACCTGCATGTAGCCGAGCCGTTCGACCGGGTACGGGGTGCTCGCCCCGCCCGGCTGGAACAGGCCGAGGTCGGCGTTCCAGGTGACGTGCAGGTAGGGGTTGGTGCCCTTGACGTAGCTCAGCTCGGTGCCCGCCGAGACGCCGCTGAACAGCGTCTCCACTCGGAAGGTGCCGTCGGTCAGCTCGGCGGCGTCCCGCTCGACCAGCTCCACCCGGCCCGGCCCGGCGACCACCACGACCTTGTCACGCATCGACGGTCACCCCCGTGGCGAGCGGCGCGGCGGCCGGGACGTCCAGGCGTACGGTCCGGCCGGTGCGGGCGGAGTCGGCGACGGCGACGGCGAGCCGCTGCGTGCCGAGCGCCTCGGCGTACGGGACGCGCACGTCGTCGCCGATCCCGCGGACCGCGTCGACGAAGGCCCGGTCGACGGCCACCCGGGCGGCGTCGGGGTCGGCGTCGTAGCGGCGCTCGCCGTCGGCGTCGCAAACCACCAGGCCGTCCTCGGTCAGCGACAGGGCCAGCCCGTCGGCGAGGATCTCCAGCCCGGCGCGGTGCTTCCAGCCGAGCACGCAGGCGGCGGTCAGCGTGCCGACCGCGCCGCCGGCGAACCGCAGCGCCGCGGTGGTCACGGAGTCGATGTCGGCGCCGTCGACGGGCGGCGGGGTGCCGTTGCCGTACGCGGTGACCTCCGTCGCCTCGCCGACCAGCGCGCGGACCAGGTCCAGCACGTGGGCCGCCTGCTCGACCACCGGGCCGCCGGAACGGTCCCGCCTGGACCACCAGGCGACCGGCGGCACCTTGTCCCACCAGGCGCCGCTGACCATCCGCACCGGACGGTCGGCGAGCAGCTCCCGCGCCCGCTGCACCACCGGCAGGTACCGCCAGTGGTGCCCGACGCCGGTGAGCAGCCCCCGCCGGGCGACGAGGTCGGCGAGGCGTTCGGCGGTGGCCAGGTCGACCGCGACCGGCTTCTCCACGAACATCGGCACCCCGGCCGCGACGACCGCCTCCTCGGCGGGGCCGTGCGCGAACGGCGGCACGCAGACGTACACCGCGTCCGGCCCCGCGGCCAGCAGTTCCTCGACGTCGCCGAACGTGCGGGCGCCGTGCGCGCCGGCCAGCTCCGCGGCCGCCTCGGGCACCACGTCGGTCACCCCGAGCAGCTCCACGTCGGCGAAGCCGCCCAACACCCGGGCGTGGCGCTGCGCCACCCCGCCGGCCCCTACCAGTCCAACCCGGCACGTGCGCATGTAAAGCCCTTCCGCCACGGTTTCACGTTTCGTCGACTGCACTCCCCCCGCGCGGTCGCAACGAAACGTTCACCGGTGGGGAACCCGGCCGCGTCATCCTCGTGATCAAGCTGTTAGGCATGGTGCGGTTAGCGCGAGCGCGGCAGTGGGAAAACCAGGGAAGGTTTTTCCGCCACGATCAGGGGGTGCCTGTGCGGAACTCGGAAGCGACGGTTTCACCGGTAGTGGAGGCGTGGGCCACCTACCGGACCACGTCCGCAGCCGACTGGCCGGCGCGGCGGCTCGTGCGCGCCAAGGGAGACAGCCGGGTCAGCGTGGTGCTGCCGGCCCACAACGAGGAGGCGACGGTCGGCGCGATCGTGTCGACGATCCGGGAGCACCTGATGGACCGGGTCGCCCTCGTGGACGAGCTGATCGTGGTGGACTCCCGGTCCACCGACCGCACCGCGCAGGTGGCCCGGGCCGCCGGCGCGGAGGTGGTCAGCCAGGACGCGATGACCCGGGGCCTGCCCCGGCTGACCGGCAAGGGCGACGCGCTCTGGGCCGGGCTGGCCGCGGCCGAGGGCGACGTGGTCGCGTTCGTCGACGCCGACCTGCGGGAGTTCCGGCCGCACTTCGTCACCGGGCTGCTCGGCCCGCTGCTGACCGATCCGTCGGTCGACTTCGTCAAGGGCTTCTACCACCGCCCGCTGGTGGGAACGACAAGCGTGGAGGCGGACGGCGGCGGCCGGGTGACGGAGCTGATGGCCCGGCCGATGCTGAACCTGTTCTGGCCGGAGCTGGCCGGCTTCGTGCAGCCGCTCGCCGGTGAGTACGCCGGCCGCCGGGAGGTGCTGGAGCGGGTGCCGTTCGTCTCCGGCTACGGCGTGGAGACGGCGATGCTGATCGACCTGCTCGACCTGGTCGGGCTGGACGCGCTGGCCCAGGTGGACCTGGGCGAGCGCAAGCACCGCCATCAGGACACCGCCGCGCTGGGCCGGATGTCGGCCCAGATCATGCTCACCGCGTGGTCGCGGTTGCAGCGGCGCGGCTGGGCGGCGCCGGGCGCGATGCCCGCCGCCCTGCTGACCCAGTTCCGGCGCGGCGGCTCCGACGCGCTGCCCAACCTGGAACGGGAGATCGTCGTCAGCGACGTCTCCGTCGAGGAGCGGCCGCCCCTGGCCGAGCTGCGGCACCGGATCCCCCGCCGCCGGGTGGCCGCGGCGTGAGCGTCCGGCCGCATCCCCACGCAGTCGACAGGTCGCGGACGGCCCAGGGCCCCGCCGAGGGAAGGAATCCCGCATGAGCCTCACCGTCCTGATGAACGCCGGTCCGTGGCTGTCCGTGCCGCCCCCCGGCTACGGCGGGATCGAGAACGTGATCGCGACGCTGGTGCCGGAGCTGCGCCGCCTCGGCGTGCGCGTGGTGCTCGCGTCGGTCGACAGCAGCACCCTCCCCGTCGACGAGAAGATCTCCGTCTTCCCCGACGGCCAGTTCCACGCCCTGCAACGGCCGTACAACCAGGTCTGCGGCATCTCCCAGGCGCACCTGAACGGGGTGGTGCGCGCGCTGCACTCCCGCGACGACATCGACCTGGTGCACGACCACGTGGAGGCGGTCGGCCTGGCGACGCTCGCCGCGATGGGCCCGGACGCCCCGCCGGCGCTGCACACCCTGCACTGGGACCTGGCCAAGCACCCGGCGCTCTACGGCAACCTCGACGGCGGCGACCGGGTGCGGGTCAACGGGGTGTCGGCCTCGCAGCTGGCCCGCGCGCCCCGGGCGCTGCGGGAGCACTCCGTGGGGCACGTGCACCTGTCCACCCCGCTCGCCGTCGACGCCGACCGGCGACCCCGGGCCGAGAAGGGCGACTACCTGATCATCCTGGGCCGGATCAACCCGGGCAAGGGGCAGGACGTGGGAGCCCGGCTGGCCCGCCGGGTGGGCGTGCCGCTGGTGCTCGCCGGCCCGGTCGGCCCGTACCACCGGCCGGAGGACCTGGCCGCCGCCGGCGACGAGGCCCGGCAGAACCCGGACGTCCGGTTCTTCTACGACGAGGTGGCGCCGCACGTCGACGGCGACCTGGTCCGCTGGGTAGGCACCGTGGCCGGCCAGGAGCGCGACGACCTGCTGGCGGGCGCCCGGGCCTCGCTGTTCCCGCTGCGCTGGGAGGAGCCGGGCGGCACGGCGGTGGTCGAGTCGCTGGCCCTGGGCACCCCGGTGGTGGCGACGGCGCGGGGCTGCCTGCCGGAGCTGATCGAGCACGGCCGCACCGGCCTGCTCACCGACGACGAGGAGGAGCTGGCCGACCTGTTGCTGGCCGCGAGCCTGCTCGACCCGGACGAGTGCCGGCGCGAGGCCGCCGTCCGCTTCACCCCCGCCGTGATGGCCGAGAAGTACGTCGACCTCTACGAGCGGGTCCGCCGGCTCGCCTCCGCCCCGCGCCTGCAACCGGTCTGATCCGCGCTCCGGGGCCGGTTCGCCGACACGGCGGACCGGCCCCGTTCGCGCGCGGAATCCGCGCGGGCGGGTTTGGCGGGGCGGGGAGCGGGAAGGCGCGGACCGCTCAGCGTTCCCGCACAGTGAGGAGACGGCGGTGACCGGTCCCATGGCGCACTCCCGCGCCCGGCGCAACCCGGCCGACGGCAAGGCGCCCGTACGGCGGGCCGCCACCGTCGTGGCGGTGGTCTTCCTCCTCGTCGGCGTGCTCGGCTTCGTGCCGGGCATCACCAGCGACTACGGCGACCTGCGGTTCGCCGGGCACGAGTCGGGCGCCAAGCTGCTCGGCCTCTTCCAGGTCTCGGTGCTGCACAACTTCGTCCACCTGCTCTTCGGGGTGGTCGGGCTCGCGCTGGCCAGGACGATCTCCGGCGCCCGGACGTTCCTGGTCGGCGGCGGCGCCGTCTACCTGGTGCTCTGGCTCTACGGCCTGGTGGTCGACCACGACAGCGGGGCCAACTTCGTCCCGGTGAACAACGCCGACAACTGGCTGCACCTGTTCCTCGGCGTCGGCATGATCGCGCTCGGCCTGCTGACCACGCGGGGGCGGGCCGGCCGGTGACCCGGTCCTGACGGGGTCGGGCGGCCGTGTCGGCCGCCCGACCTGTTTGGTGCCCCTCGTGCCCGGGTAGTTCGCAGGCTCCCCGACGATGCGAAGCGAGGGCGCCATGTCGAGCCGGATCACCTGCGAGGTGCGCGACGCGTCGCCCGTGACCGTCGTACGGCTTGTCGGCGGCCTCGACCTCGGCACGATGCGCGCGGTGCACACGGTGCTGGAGGACTGCCTGGCGGCCCAGCCCGACGCGCTCGTGGTCGACCTGACCGACGTCACCGTGCACGACCGGCTCGCGCTCTCGGTCTTCGCGGCCGCCGCCCGCCGGGCCGCCGGCTGGCCGGCGGTGCCCGTGGTGCTCTGCGCCCCGCCACCGGAGGCGGCGCGGTGGCTGGCGGAGTCGACCGCGTGCCGGGTGGTCCCGGTGCGTCCCGACTGCGCGGAGGCGGCCCGGGTGGCCAGCGCCGTGGCGGCGCCCCGGCTGCGGGCCCGGCTCGAGCCGGTGGCGGGGGCCTGCCGGCGGGCCCGTGAGCTGGTCGCCGACGCGTGCGCCCGGTGGAACCTGCCGCAGGCGGTCGGCCCGGCCTCGCTGGTGCTCAGCGAGCTGGTCGGCAACGTGGTCCGGCACGCCGGGACCCCGATGCAGGTGACCGTCACGCTGCGCCGGCCGTACCTGCACCTGGCGGTGGTGGACGGGTGCCGGGGCTCGGCCCGGGTCGGCTCCCCCGACCTGCTGGCCGAGGGTGGCCGGGGGCTGATGCTCGTCCGGGAGCTGACCCAGCGCTGGGGCAGCGTGCCAGCCGGCGACGGGAAGGTCGTCTGGGCGACGCTGCCCGCCAATTGACCGAAATTACCGCTCTCGCCTGAATAGCCGCTCTCGCCTGGTTACATGGGCAGAGGGGCGGGCAGGCACGCCCGTCCCTTTCTGTCGTCACGACGGGGTGAGAGTCTCATGCCCAAGCGGGTAACCACGGAACCTCCACGCGACCGGGGACCGGCGATCCTGGCACCGGCACGTTTCGGCGGCTTTCCGGGGCCGCTGCGCAAGCCGACCCCGGGCGGGACCCTGCTGCGGTTCCTGGCCACCACCGACCACAAGCAGATCGGCCTGCTCTACCTGCTCACCTCGTTCGGCTTCTTCCTGGTCGCCGGCGTCGAGGCCATGCTGATCCGGGCCGAGCTGGCCCGGCCCGGCATGCAGATCCTCTCCCCCGAGCAGTACAACCAGCTGTTCACGTCGCACGGCGCGGTGATGCTGCTGCTGTTCGCCACCCCGGCGGCGTTCGGGTTCGCCAACTACATCGTGCCCATCCAGATCGGCGCGCCCGACGTGTCGTTCCCCCGGCTCAACGCCCTCGCCTACTGGCTCTACCTGTTCGGCGGCCTGATGGTGATCGGCGGCTTCCTCACGCCGCAGGGCTCCGCCGACTTCGGCTGGACCGCCTACACGCCGCTGAGCAGCCAGGAGCACTCCCCCGGCGTCGGCGCGAACATGTGGGTGATCGGCCTGGTCGTCTCCGGGCTGGGCACCATCCTGGGCGCGGTAAACCTGATCACCACGATCCTGACCCTGCGCGCGCCCGGCATGACGATGTTCCGGATGCCGATCTTCACCTGGAACATGCTGTTCACCAGCGTGCTGGTGCTCCTGGTCTTCCCGCTGCTCGCCGCGGCGCTGCTGGCCCTGGCCGCGGACCGGCTGCTCAACGCGCAGGTCTTCACGCCGGACAACAACGGGCCCATGCTCTACCAGCACCTGTTCTGGTTCTTCGGCCATCCCGAGGTCTACATCATCGCGATCCCGTTCTTCGGCATCATCACCGAGATCATCCCGGTCTTCTCCCGCAAGCCGATCTTCGGCTACACCGGTCTGGTGCTGGCCACCGTCGCCATCACGGTGCTGTCGATGACCGTGTGGGCGCACCACATGTTCGCCACCGGCCAGGTGCTGCTGCCCTTCTTCAGCATCCTGAGCTATCTGATCGCGGTGCCCACCGGGGTGAAGTTCTTCAACTGGATCGGCACCATGTGGAAGGGGCAGATCACCTTCGAGACGCCGATGCTCTTCGCGATCGGCTTCCTGGTCACCTTCCTCTTCGGCGGCCTCACCGGGGTGCTGCTGGCCAGCCCGCCGGCGGACTGGCACACCCACGACACCTACTTCGTCGTCGGGCACTTCCACTACGTGCTCTTCGGCACGGTGGTCTTCGCCCTCTTCGGCGGCTTCTACTTCTGGTGGCCCAAGATGACCGGGCGGCTGCTCGACGAGCGCATCGGCAAGGCCCACTTCTGGACGATGTTCCTCGGCTTCCACGGCACCTTCCTGGTGCAGCACTGGCTGGGCAACGAGGGCATGCCCCGCCGGTACGCCGACTACCTGCCGTCCGACGGCTTCACCGCGCTGAACACGTTCTCCTCCATCTCCGCCTTCGTGCTCGGCGCCTCCACGCTCTTCTTCATCTGGAACGCGTGGAAGTCGTGGCGCTACGGCGCGCTGGTGACGGTCGACGACCCCTGGGGCTTCGGCAACTCCCTGGAGTGGGCCACCACCTGCCCGCCGCCGCTGCGCAACTTCGACCGGATGCCGCGCATCCGCTCCGAGCGGCCGGCGTTCGACCTCAAGTACGGCCCGCTGGTCGCCGACCTGGGCCGGGACCTGCCCCAGCGCGCCACCAAGCCGCCCCAGGAGTTCCGCGACGAGTTGCACCGCGAGCGGCGCGCGCCCGAGTCCCCGTCCCTGGAAGGGGCGCACGGCGCGCCGGAGGCGGCCGCGTACCAGCCGGCGGCGCAGTCGGGCGCCCGGCCGGTGGACGTGCCGGAGCCGGAGGACGTGCGCCGGCCCGCATTCGAGCAGACCGACGAGCCGGAGGAGACCCGGCTCGGCGCCCAGCGTGAGCCGCAGGAGAACGACCGCTGGCGGCACCCGCGCGGGCCCGGCGACACCCCGGAGCACTGAGCGGCCGTACGCGCGGAAGGGCCGGCGCCCCAGGCGGGCGCCGGCCCTTCGCGACGTGGTCGGTGGGTCAGCTCTCGCGGGCCTGCGCGAGACCGGCCGCGGTGAGCGAGCGGCGCACCGCCGGCTGGACCCGGGTCAGCCGCAGCGGCACGCCGGTGCGGGCGGCAGCCTCGCGGCCCGCCATCAGCGCGGCGATGCCGCCGGCGTCGAAGCCGCCCGCGCCGACCAGGTCCACCACCACCTCGGCGGGCTGCCCGGTCACCGCCTCCAGCATGGCCCGGCGCAGCTGGTCCGCGCCGTCCCGGTCGACCTCGCCGCCGACCTCGACGACCACCCGGTCGCCGTTCTGCTTGACCGAGATCCGGGTCTTCGCGCCGTCGGACTCCGCCGCCCCGTTCTGCCACGGCGGCGGGGCGTCGGCGAGCATCGCCTGGCGCAGCCAGGTCAGCGCCCGGGACAGCAGCCGCGAGACGTGCATCTGGGAGATGCCGAACCGGGCGGCGATCTCCGCCTGGGTCTGGTTGCCGTAGAAGCGCATGGCCAGGATCCGCCGCTCCCGCCAGGGCAGCCGGTGCAGCAGCCCGCTGACGGTCACCCGGTCGTCGACGGATTCGAGCGCGTTGTCGGACTCGCCGACCAGGTCGCCGAACTCGGCGGAGCTCTCCCCGCCGACCGGCGCGTTGAGCGAGGCCGGGCTGTAGCCCGCCGCCGACTCCAGCGCGGCGAGGATCTCCTCCTCCGGCGTCTCCAGCCGCTCCGCCAGCTCCGCCACCGACGGCGCCCGGGACAGCTCGCTGGTCAGCGCCGCCGTCGCCTGCCCCACCTCCAGGATCAGGTCACGCAGCCGGCGCGGCACGTGCACGCCCCAGGTGCGGTCCCGGAAGTGCCGCTTGATCTCGCCGACGATGGTGATCGCCGCGTACGCGGTGAACGAGCCCCGCTCGGGGTCGTACCGGTCGACGGCGTTGACCAGGCCGAGTCGGGCGACCTGCTCCAGGTCCTCCAGCGGCTCCCCCCGCCCCCGGTAGCGGCGGGCGAGCCGGCCGGCGAACGGCAGCGCGAAGCGGACCAGGTCGTCGCGCGCCTCCTGGCGTCGTTCGGGCGGAAGGCCCTCGATCCGGGCCGCGTACGCCAGCGCGGCCGCGTCCAGGTCCTCCAGGCCCCGGTCGGTCGGAGGTGGTGTGGTTGTGGTGCTCTGTCCGAACATCCGCGCCTCCCTCAGGAAGGTCCCCCGCCCGGATTCAGGAAACCGGTCGTGCGCGCGCGTGGTCGCACCACGCACCGGGCCGGAAGTGGGTCACATGACTGGGATGCCAGCGGGCGACGACGCCGCGCCGGACGGCGTGGTCAGGCCGTCGCAGCCAGCGGTGTTCCCGCTCCGTAGGTACTCAATCACGGGACCCCGGGTTCGCGAGGATGTTTCGACAGGGCTGGCTCAACAGACCAGTAACCCCTGGTGGGAGCCGCCGTCGCGCAGTACGGCCAGCGCCTCGGCGACGGTCATCGGCGGCGGCGTCGGCAGGTCGTACGGCTGGGCCCGCAGCACCTCCGTGGCCCGGCGGGTGGGCACCGAGGTGACCGGGTAGCCCCGCGCCGAGGTGCGGTCCAGCGCCCGCCGGCGGCGGCCGAAGCCGGCGACGGCCAGCCACTGCGGCAGCCCGGCCAGCGCCGGCGACCGCAGGCCGGGCGGCTCGGGCAGCACGTCGACCGAGCTGAACGGCTCGCTGCCGGCGAGCCACCACTCCACCCCCTCCACGCTGCGCCGGGTGGCGTTCTCGCACCAGTACGGCACCATCCCGGCCCGGATCACCTGCCACGGGTCGAGCAGCCGGCCGCACTCCACCACCAGCCGGTTGCCGGTCTTGCCGGCCGCGCGCAGCCACCGCCGGTACAGGTCCGCGGTGGCGGCGCTGAGCGCGTCCGGCCGGGGCACGAGGAGCCGGTGCAGCGGATGCCCGCGCCGCCCCGCCCACTGCCCCACCGCGGTCTCGAAATCGGACTCCACGCCGTGTTCCGCCGGCCCGGGCGGCGAGGTGACCTCCGGCGGCTGCCAGTACGCGCCGTCCCCACCGGCCGAGCGGAGCACCTGGCGCAGGGCGTGGCTGTCCGGGTGGAAGTCCACCGGGTCGAGCCCGCTGCCCGGGCAGCCGACCTGGAAGCTGTGGCCGGGCGCGGAGTCCAGCACCGGCCAGGTGCGGGCGTCGCGCAGCAGCAGCACGGCCGCGCGCGGCTCCAGCAGGTCGGTCAGGAACCGGGCGTACGCGGCCGGCAGCGACCGCCACCGGGCCGCGAGGGAGACCGTGGCGCCGGCCAGCGCGCCCCGGCTGGCGGGGCAGTGCACCTGACGTACGTGCAGGTCGGGGTTGCCGGCGAGCAGGCGGGCCGTCAGCGCCGCCCCGTGGTCGAGGGCGGCCTGCGGCCGGTCGACCGCGCCCTGCGCCCAGTGCACGCTGATCTCGAAGCCGGCGGGCAGCCAGGGCACGCCGAGCGCCGCCGCCAGGTGCGCGGCGGCCCCGTGCGGGGAGCCGACCAGGACTCCCGGGTAGCGGCGCCGGGGGTACTGGTCGGCGAACCAGCGGGCGATCCGCTCGGCGTCCACCTCGGCCGTCTGCCCGGGGGTGAGCGCGACGCGGCCGGCCGCCCGGACCACCGCCGCCCGCCGGACCGGCTCGGGCGCGCCGGTGAACCGCGACAGCGGTCCCGGGTGCCCCGGGTGCCCCAGGTCGGCGCAGTCGGTCCCGCGCAGCGCCCGCGCGGTGGCGGCCACCAGGACCCGGGCCGCGCTGCCGGCGGCCACCACCCGGTCGCCCGCCAGCCCGGCACCGTCGGCCGTGAGCCCCTCGCGCACCTTGTGCACCGGCCCCACCTTGCCTCGTTCGCTCACCACGCGGCCCGGCTTCCCGTCCCGATGGGGTTCAAACGGGGCATCCCCCACCGGGCGGGAGTAATCAGAAGATCCGGGCGGTTGCCGCCGCGCGCGGGGCGACGGCTCGGCCGCCCGCCCTGAGCAGGGGTTTCGGCACCGGAGGGACGGGCACATGAGCGCCCATGCGCGCAGACGACGACAGCCCCGCCGCGGCGGCCACCATCACCCCCTACCAGGACGGGCCGCTGCTCGTCCGGGGCGACTTCGCACTGGTCACGCCGGACGGCGAGACCATCGACGCGCGGCGGGGCACGGTCGCGCTGTGCCGCTGCGGCAAGTCCGCGCTCAAGCCGTTCTGCGACGGCACGCACAAGGCGATCGGCTTCCGCGCCGGCACCGACCGCGAGTCCTGACCCGCCCCGGGTCCCCGCCGGCGACCGGGCGCCCTCGGGGCGGCGGCACGCCCGACGGGCCGGCCAGCCGCGCCGCGGCGTCAGGCCACGGACGAGGGCGGGCCACCGACGGAGGCGGGACCGCCGCGATACTCCGGCCACGGACGAGGGCGGGGCCGCCGCGGCGTAAGGCCACGGACCGCCGCGACACTCCGGCCACGGACGGGGTGGAGCCGCCGCGGCGTCAGGCCACGGCGGAGACCGACGCGGCGACGGTGCCGCCGGGCGGGCGCTTTCGCAGCGTGACCCGGGGAGCCGCTCCCGGGCGGCGCAGCGAGCTGCCGCCGGCGGCCCACGCGTCGAGCAGGTGCGCGGCGAAGAGCCGGTCCACCGCCAGCGCGGCGGCGGCGCCGAAGAGCACGTCCGGGGCGAGCCCCGGCTCCACCCGGACGAGCCCGCCGCACAGGTCGTGGGCGGCGATCTGCTCGTGCACCGCGTCGGCCTCCACGTGCTCGTCGTAGAAGCGGGTGGCCACCTCGTCGAGACCGAGCCGGCGCAGCCCGTTGCCGTAGCGGCGGTTGGGCAGGGAGGAGGTCATCTCGTACGCGGCGAGGTGCCCCAGCAGCGCCCCACGCCAGCGCCGGTGCAGCCCGAACAGCGACATCAGGTTGTTGGTGGCCAGGGTGACCGCCGGCACCGCGTCCAGGTGGGCGGCGTAGCCGGTGTCCAGCCCCAGGCGGTCCATGGTGACGCGGAACAACTCGGCATGCATCCGGTCCAGCCGCCCGTTGCCGTACTCGTCCATCTGGATCTCGACGAGGGCGGCCTTCGCCGGGCCGCCGAGGCGCGGCAGGGCCCAGCTGTGCGGGTCGGCCTCGCGCAGGTGGTAGACCGAGCGGTGGGTGACGAACTCGCGGAACTGCCCCAGCGTCGCCCGCCGCTGCAGGTGCCCGGCGAGCGACGGCCCGTCGTCCGCGGCGACCACGTCGGCCAGGGCCGCCGGCACGCCGCCGGGCAGCACCGCCGGCAGCGGCCCGACCAGCGCTCGCACCGCCGCCTCGAAGACCCGTTCGGCCCGCGCCCGCAGCGCGAGCAGGGACGGCTGCCACTCCCAGTCGTCGTCGACGCCCCGCCAGCCCCGGTAGTGCAGCTCGTAGCAGCAGAAGAGGGTGAGCTGGAGGTCCTCGTCGGTGAGCGGGTCGGCCGGGTCGAGACCGGCGCCGAGCCCGGCCGGAAGGTCGTGCGGCGCCCGCCGCAGCGCATCCAGCAGCGCCGCCGAGACAGGTCCGCGGGGCTCCGGCAGGCGCGCCGGACCGTACCGGCGATCGGTGGGCTCGGACAAGATGACCTCCAGCGTCGGACTGCCGGTGCTCAGTGCCCTCCCTGCGACGGGCTAAACGAGGTCGTCGGCCTCGGCGACGACCCCGGCGGCCAGCATCCGGTCGCGGACCCGTCGCGCCGCGTCGCCCTCGGCGAAGACCCGGCGCAGGTCCGCGAACGCGGGCTGCGGAGGAGCGAGGCGTACGGTCGGGTCGACCACCGCCTCCACCACGCAGGGACGGTCGGCGGCGAGCGCCTCGTCCCAGGCGGCCCCCACCAGCTCCGGACGGTCGACCCGCACCCCGTGCAGCCCGAGCAGGCGGGCCCACCCGGCGTACGGCACGTCGGGGCGGCGGCGCATGGGGTCGCCGGACGGCCGGCGGCCCCCGCCCATGCCGGACTGGTCCCGGTTGTTGAGCACCAGCACCACGAGCCGGGGATCGTGCCACTCCTGCCAGTGGTGCGCCACGGTGATCAGCTCGGCCAGCCCGTTGAGCTGCATGGCGCCGTCGCCGAGCAGGGCGACCGCCGGCTCGTCGGGCGCGGCGAGCTTGGCCGACACCGCGTACGGCAGGGCGCAGCCCATCGAGCCGAGCGTGCCGCAGAGCTGCGCGTTCACGCCGGGCGGCAGTTCCAGGTGCCGGGCGTACCAGTACAGCACCGAGCCGACGTCCACCGCCACGGCGCCTCGCTGCGGCAGGCGGGTGGCGAGTTCCTGGAGCACGAGCTGCGGGTTCACCGGCTCGGCGGGGGCGGCGGCGCGGTCGGCCCGCTCGGCGCGCCACCTGTCGACCGAGCCCTCCACGGTCTCCCGCCAGCGGGCGTTGGGCTGGTCGGGCACCAGGGCCAGCAGCGCCCGGAGCGTCTCGGCGGCGTCGCCCACCAGCGGCACGTCCACCGGGTACCGGGTGCCGATCCGGCGCCCGTCGATGTCGATCTGCACCGTGCGGGCCTGCCCCGGCATCGGGAAGTAGTCCGTCCACGGGTCGTTCGTGCCGACCAGCAGCAGCGTGTCGCAGCCGCCCATCAGCTCGGCGGCGGCCGGGGTGCCGACCTCGCCGAGCACGCCGGTGTGGAAGGAGAGCCGCTCGTCGAGCACCGGCTTGCCGAGCAGCGAGGTGGCCAGGCCGGCGCCGAGCCGGTCGGCGAGGGCGACGATCTCCTCCGCCGCCCCCCGGCCGCCCTGGCCGACGAGGATCGCGGTGCGCTGACCGTTGGCGAGCAGTTGGGCCGCGGCCTCCAGGTCGGCCCCGTGCGGCAGCACCCGGGCCAGCGGCTCCCCCGGCGTGGCCGTGAACACGCCGGCCGCGTGCGGTTGCAGGTCGGGCACGGCCGCCTCCTGCAACTGGCGCGGCAGCACCACGCAGACCGGGCTGCGGGTCGCCGCGGCGGTGCGGAACGCCTGGTCGAGCAGGGCCGGGACCCCGGTGGGGGTGCGGCCGTAGCGGACGAACTGGTTGCACACGTCGCCGAAGAGCCGGCTCAGCCCGATCTCCTGGTGGGCGCCGCCGAGCGGGCCGGAGACGTCCTCGCCGACGATCGCCACCACCGGCTTGCTGTCGAGCTTGGCGTCGTAGAGCCCGTTGAGCAGTTGCACGGCGCTCGGTCCCTGGGTGGCCAGGCAGACCCCGATCCCGCCGGTGAACTTGGCGTGCCCGGTGGCCATGTAGGAGGCGGTCTCCTCGTGCCGGGCCGGGACGAACGCCGGGTCCCCGCCCGAGGCGTCCAGCGCCTCGATCACCGGGGCGATGGCCTCGCCGGGATAGCCGAACGCCCGCGGCACCCGCCAGGCCCGCAGCCGCTCGACCACCAGGTCGGCCACCGTCCGCTCAGGCATTGCCACGCCCCGGCGTGCCCGCGTCGACGTACCGCAGCACCGCCCCGACGCCGTCGGTCAGCTCCGGCGCCTCGTCGGGGCCGAGCACGGTCAGCTCGGCGTCGGTGCCGACCAGCGCGCGCACCAGCGCGGCGTCGGCCCGGACCCGCTCCGGGTCGCGTACGGACATGGCGGCGAGCTGCCCGGGGTCGGTGGCGATCTCGGTGGGTTCGGGCCCGATCCACAGCTCCCCGGTCGCCGACGGGTCGTCGACGATGAGCATGGTGTCGACCTGGTTGCGTTGCAGGGCGGTGACGACGGCGTCGAGCCCGGCGCCGACGTCCTCCTGCATCCCGAACCGGTCCAGCGCGGCGGTCACCCGCTGGTCGGCCACCTCGGCGATGGTCTGCACGGTCAGGTCGTCGAGCAGGGTCTGGTCGGCGCCACCGGCCCGGGAGCCGGCGTCAGTGCGCACCATGACGTCCTGCCAGCGCTCCGGCATCTGCGCGGCGATCATGCCGGTGGCCCGGACGTCCCCGGCGACCACCACCACGTCCGCGCCGACCTTCTCGGCCAGCTCGACCGTCGCCGCCGTGACGTCGCCCGCGTTGTGGTGCCAGGCCTCCATGGCGGCCTTCTGGTACTTGGACTGGGACCAGCCGCCGGGCTGCACCCGGCGCAGCTGGAAGTCCTCGCGGCCGGTCACGTGGGCGCGGCGCGGCACGCCACCCGCGCTGATCGCCATGGCGTCGGCGCCCGTCCGGTCGGCCAGGACCCGTACCCACGCCACCTGCTCGCCGCGCTGCGCCAGCAGCGGCATCACGTGCGGCAGCGAGGTGTACGCGGCCAGGTCCCGCAGCGGCGGGGCGGAGAGGTACTCCGACAGCACCACGCGCCCCCGGGCGCCGAAGACCGCCAGGCCGTAGTCGCCCGGCATCGGGTCGTGCCCGCGGACGACCCGTTCGACCGCGTCGATCGTCGCCACGTCGGCGCGCTGCTGTTGGAGTTGGTCACGCAGGGCCCGCCACCGCAGGTCGAGGGCCGGGTGGGCGTCCTCGGTGTTCGCGGAGGCGTCCAGGTACACCGAGACCCACGGCCCCGGTCGGTCGTAGAGCGGGCGCAGGAAGGACAGCTGCATGCTCGACCCCTTTCCAGCTCGGCCCCCCGCTTACCCGCGCCGCTCGGCTTGTCACCTGGCCCGGCGTGAGCGCGTGATCGCGTTTCATTCACGTCGTTCAACCCGGACGGCCGATACCATGAGTGAACGGAACGGGACTCTGGGTGGTGTTCATGGACAGCGACCTCCACGTCAGGCGGATCGTCCATCCCGCGGAGCGGATCGTCACCGGGCGGATCGTCCGTCTGCTGGAGGGCTATCCCCGCGAGGTGCGGATCGGCCAGCCGGTGCTGGTGGCGGTGCTCGCGGCGGCCGGCGTGGCCGGGCTGCTGGTGGCGCTGGTCCGCTCGCTGTTCTCCGCCGGGTCCGGCGGCACCCGGCGTCGGTTCAAGGACCTGAAGAAGGGCCCGGAGTTCCTGGTCACCCCGGTGCGGCTGCGCGACGCCGCCGGGCAACTCTGCGAGGTCGAGCTGCACGGTCACCTGCCGCAGAGCGCCCTGCACCCGGCCGACCACGTGCAGCTCACGCTGCGCCGGCAGGGCGACCCCGACCTGCCGCCGAAGATCGAACGGATCGTGAACCTGACGACCGGTCAGCTGCTCACGCCGCGCACCGCCACCCTGTGGTCGCACCTGGGCCCGCCGCTGCTGCTCCAGGCCACGCTGGGCGCGCTGCTGGTCGCCGCCCTGCTCGCCTGGACCGCGCTCACCTGATCTCCGCGCCGGTCGCCGGCCCACGTTTCGCGCCCGGGGCGCCGGGGCACGGCAGCGCCATGTTCGCCGGATTCACGCTCGACGAGATCGACCTCGGCCCCGTACGCCTGCGGGTGCGCCACGGCGGGTCGGGACCGCCGGTGGTGCTGCTGCACGGGCATCCCCGCACCCACGCCACCTGGCACCGGGTGGCGCCCCTGCTCGCCGAGCGGCACACGGTCATCTGCCCGGACCTGCGCGGCTACGGCGGCTCGTCGAAGCCGCCGAGCACCCCCGACCACGCCCCGTACTCGAAGCGGGCCATGGCGGGCGACGTGGTGGCGCTGCTCGACGCGCTCGGCCACGACCGCGCGGCCGTTGTGGGGCACGACCGGGGCTGCTACGTGGCGATGCGCGCCGCGCTGGACCACCCCGACCGGGTCAGCCGCCTCGGGGTGCTCGACGGGGTGCCGATCGGCGAGGCCCTGGCCCGCGCCGACGCCCGCTTCGCCGCCCGCTGGTGGCACTGGTTCTTCCTCGGCCAGCTCGCCAAGCCCGCCGAGCGGGTGATCAACGCCGACCCCGACGCCTGGTACGGCGGCTCGCCCGCCACGATGGGCGAGGAGGCGTACGCCGACTACCGGCGGGCGATCCACGATCCGGCGACGGTGCACGCCATGTGCGAGGACTACCGGGCGGGCCTCGGCCCGGACCGGGCGGCCGACGACGCCGACCGTGCCGCCGGGCGCCGGATCACCTGCCCGGTGCTCTTCCTGTGGTCGACCCGGGACGACATGGTGGACCTCTACGGCGATCCCGCCGCGATCTGGCGCGACTGGGCCGACGACGTCCGGGCCGCGCCGATCGAGTCGGGCCACCACATGGCCGAGGAGGCGCCGGAGCAGCTCGCCGCCGCGCTGTCCGCCTTCCTGGCCGGCTGACCGGGCGCGCCACCAAGGCCCGACGCACGCGGCCGGGTGGCGCGCCCGACGCACGCCGGCGAGACCGGGCGCTTGCGGGGCCCGGTCGCACGCCGGGGCGGAGCCCAGCAGGCGCCTTCGGATCAGCCGACCGGGGCGGCCTCGCGGGCGGGCCGGCGGGCGGCGTCGAGCATGCCCCGCCGCCGCGCCCAACGCTCGAAGGCGAGCGTGGCGAAGGGCGGCACGGCGCAGGCCAGGGCCACCCCGGTGGCCAGCAGGCTCCACCGGCGCAGCCGGGCCACCGCGAGCACCAGCACGCCGTACGCCACGAAGAGCCCGCCGTGGATCGGTCCGAAGATCTGCACGCCCAGCTCGTTGGCGGGCGGGCCGTACTTCACCGCCATGCCGGCCAGCAGGGCGGCCCAGGAGATCGCCTCCGCGATCGCCGCCACCACGAACAGCCGGGTCACCTTCTCGCGCATCAGCACACCCCACCTTTCACCGCGGGCCATGCTAGCGGTGGCTCCCGCGTGCCGGGCCGGGGCCGGTGCCGCCGGCGACGGGCGTCACCGGGAGCGCGGTTGGGTAGAGAAAGAACGTCAGGTCTTCCCCGGCCCCGATGCGACGTGCGAGGTTAGGGGTACCAGCGGTGACAGGGTGGTGACCATGGGCGAGGAAGTCGGCGCGCGGACCTTCAGCCGTGAGGATCGGGCCCGCTACCGCGAGAAGGTACGCCGCTGCCTGGACGTCTTCGCCGAGATGCTGCGCGAGTCGCGGTTCGACGTCGACCGGCCGATGACGGGGCTGGAGATCGAGCTCAACCTGGTCGACGACGACTCGATGCCCGCGATGCGCAACGCCGACGTGCTGGCCGCGATCGCCGACCCGAACTTCCAGACCGAGCTGGGCCAGTTCAACGTGGAGATCAACGTGGCGCCCCGACGGCTCGCCGGCACCGGCACCGCCGAGTTCGAGCAGCACGTGCGGGCCAGCCTGAACGCCGCCGAGGAGAAGGCCCGCACCATCGGCGCCCACATGGTGATGATCGGCATCCTGCCGACGCTGCGCCCGGAGCACCTGACCGCGGCGACGCTCTCCGCCAACCCTCGCTACGAACTGCTCAACGAGCAGATCTTCGCGGCCCGGGGCGAAGACCTGCGGATCTCCATCAACGGGATCGAGCGGCTCGCCGTCACCGCCGACACCATCACCCCCGAGGCCGCCTGCACCAGCACCCAGTTCCACCTCCAGGTCAGCCCCGCCCAGTTCGCCGACTACTGGAACGCCGCCCAGGCCATCGCCGGCATCCAGGTGGCGCTCGGCGCCAACGCCCCGCTGTTCTTCGGCCGGGAACTCTGGCGGGAGACCCGCATTCCGCTGTTCCAGCAGGCCACCGACACGCGCTCCGAGGAGATCAAGGCGCAGGGCGTACGCCCCCGGGTCTGGTTCGGGGAACGGTGGATCACCACTGTGTTCGACCTGTTCGAGGAGAACGTCCGATATTTCCCGGCGCTGCTGCCGGTCTGCGACTCCGAGGACCCGGCCGAGGCGCTGGCCGCCGGCGGGGTGCCCAAGCTCGCCGAGCTGCGCCTGCACAACGGCACCGTCTACCGGTGGAACCGACCCGTCTACGACGTGTTCAAGGGGCGGCCGCACCTGCGGGTGGAGAACCGGGTGTTGCCGGCCGGGCCGACCGTGGTCGACACCGTCGCCAACGGCGCCTTCTACTTCGGCCTGGTCCGGGCGCTGGCCGAGGCCGACCGGCCGCTGTGGTCGCAGATGTCGTTCAGCGCCGCCGAGGAGAACTTCACCAGTTGC
>NZ_JBSGDY010000075.1:0-28503 GCF_053602615.1 Micromonospora sp. NPDC004336 | reverse complement strand
CCGCCCGCCGCGAGCGCGCGGCGGGCGGCGCGGTGGGGTCAGGAGAGAGTTATGTCGCGGTAGTAGTAGCGCAGGATCTCCTGGTAGTTCCTGCCCGCGTTCGCGAGGTCACGCGAGCCGTACTGGGACATCCAGTCTCCGGTGACCCAGCCACCGCACGCGGTGGTGGTCGCGCAGTAGTGCGCCCTCAGGATGTAGCCGCTCCGGGTCATCTTGATCGACCAGGTGCTGTCCACCGCGGCGGACGTCGACGCCACCGCCGTCGACGGCTTGTAGACCTGGTCGCCGGTGTCGTCACGGACGTCGTAGCACTGCCCGCCGGGGGTCTTCCGGGTCGAGTGCAGCGCCCAGTACCAGGCGTAGCTCTTGACGGCTACGGCACCGGCCTCCAGCGAGGCCTTCGGCCAGCTGGTGATCCACTCGTTCGGAAGCACGTTCTTGACGTACGTCTTGAAGTCGACCCGGTCGACTCGCCCGAGACCGACCCGGTAGACGAGGATGGTGCTCGGGAGCTTGCTGTTGGTGCCGTCGGTGCTGCAACCGGTCGACCCGCCCGTGCCCAGCAGCTGGTGCGAGGCGTTGTTGTTCTTCAGCGTGGCGTTGAGGTTGCCCTTCGCCCCGGCCGCGAAGTCCTGGGTCGCGCCACCGAAGTTGCTGTTGTAGTAGACCCGCACGGTCTTGCTGGTGCGGTTCCACACCGACGCGGCGTTGTTCTTCACGCACAGACCCATGCCGTTGCCCGCGCCCTTGAACTCGTAGCAGGACGGCTGGGTCGTGCCGTAGTCCTCGACCGACTCGACGAAGTCCGAGACGGAACCGGCGTTGTCGCTGTTGTAGTAGTAGCAGAACTCGCCACTGTCGCAGGTCCCGTCCCGGGCCGCCGCCGACGCGGGTGAGGCGACGCTCAGCATGGAAGTGGTCATGGCGAGCGCGGCGCCCACGGCGGCAAGGCTCTTGCGGATGCTCATCGTGTCCTTTCCCGGACATCGGTCGATGGTGGGTGGCTCGGTTCGGTCGCTGGTCCCTGCCCGCGCCGGTACTGCTCCCAGGTCTCGATCGGGATTCGGAAACCGTCGTCAGGAATCGCCGAGCATGTAGGAGGGTATCGAATATTTAGGCGAATATCGATGTAGAGAATGACCGAACCTGGCGCGCCGATCCGGCAGATTTCGCCTTCCCCCAACCGAAACCGCAGCTCAGAGCGGGTACGGCGAGCTCGGAGAGCGATCCGGCAGGGCTTGAGGCGAGCCAGCGGTCGACGTCGGAGCGGCGGTGCCGCCCGGGCGCGGACGGAGCCGGTCCCCCACTTTCGTCAGGGGCGGTCGTCGCCGATCGACGGCAGTGCCGGACCCGGCCGGACACCTAGCGTCGACGCGTCAACGGCACATCGACCGGGAGCAAGATGATCACATTGCGCGGGCTGACGAAACGCTTCGGCGCGACGACAGCCGTCGACAACCTGACCCTGGACCTCGCCCCGGGCCGGGTCACCGGGTTCCTCGGCCCGAACGGCGCGGGGAAGTCCACCACCATGCGCATGATCCTCGGGCTGGACCGGCCCACCGCCGGCGAGGCGCTCGTCGGCGGCCGGCGGTACGAGACGCTGCGGCACCCGCTCCGCGAGGTCGGCGCGCTGCTCGACGCGAAGGCCGTACACCCGGGGCGGAGCGCCCGCAAGCACCTGCTCGCGATGGCCCGCAGCAACGGCATCCCCGCCCGCCGGGTCGACGAGGTGCTGGCCACCGTGGGCCTGAGCGACGTCGCCGGCAAGCGGGCCGGCGCCTACTCCCTCGGCATGGGCCAGCGCCTCGGCATCGCCGGCGCCCTGCTCGGCGACCCGGGGGTGCTGATGTTCGACGAGCCGGTCAACGGGCTCGACCCGGACGGGGTGCGCTGGGTCCGTCAACTCATGCGGTCCCTGGCGGCCGAGGGCCGGACCGTCTTCGTCTCCAGCCATCTGATGAGCGAGATGCAGCTCACCGCCGACCGACTCGTGGTGGTCGGCAGGGGCCGGCTCATCGCCGACGCCCCGATCGCCGAGGTCATCGAGGGCAGCTCGTCGACCGTTGTGCTGGTGCGCGGCCCGCGCCGGGCCGACCTGGCGGAGCTGCGGCGCCGGCTGGTCGCGGCGGGCAGCGAGGTCGGGCAGGAGGACGACGGCGCGCTCGTCGTCACCGGCGCCGGCATCGAGCAGGTCGGCGACCTGGCGTACGAGGCCGGCGTACGCCTGCACGAGCTGAGCGTGCGCGAGGCGTCGCTGGAGCAGGCGTACCTGGAACTGACCGCCGGCGACGTCGAGTACGGCGCGCCGACCACCACCGGATCGGGAGCGCGGGCATGACGACGAGCACGACACACCCGCCCGCCGTCGGCCGCTCGGCCCGGCGCGGCGGCGGCCTGACCGGCGCGATCGCCAGCGAGTGGACCAAGCTCTGGTCGGTGCGCTCGATCTGGTGGAGCCTGCTCGCGAGCGCCCTGCTGATGGCGGCGGCGGCCGGGCAGGAGGCCATCTACGTGGTCAACGAGAACGCCGAGCCCCGGGCCGGGGCCGCTCCGGGGGTGGTCGGTGTCGGCACGGTCGCGATCAGCGCCGTCCTCCTGGCGCAGTTCACGGTCTCCGCCATGGCGATGCTGGTGATCACCGCCGAGTACGCGACCGGCACGATCCGGCCCGCCCTGCAGTGGACCCCGTCGCGGGGGCGGCTGCTGCTGGCCAAGACCGCCGTGGTCGCCGGGGTCACGTTCGTGGTGGGCGCGCTGCTCGGGGTGCTGGGTGCCGTGGTCGCCGACCCGGTGCTCGGCGAGTGGGGCCGGTTCCGGGTCGCGGAGACCGCCGGCGACGTGCTGGCGGTGGCCGCGTACCTGTCCCTGATCGGCGTCTTCACCCTGGGGCTGGGGGCGGTGCTGCGCAGCGCGGTAGGCACGTTGACCACCGTCTTCATGGTGCTCATGGTGGTGCCGATCTCGCTCGGCGCCCTCGACGTCGAGTTCGTCGACCGGCTCGTCGACGGGCTGCCGGGGATCGCCGGGCAGCACTTCATGAACGGCGACGGCGCTCCGTACCCGCCGGCGGCCGGCCTCGCCCTGCTCGCCGCGTGGGCCCTCGCGGCGCTGCTCGCGGGTTACGCCTCGATGCGGTCGCGCGACGCCTGACCGTACGCGCGCCGGGATCGGCTCGTCAGTGGTGAGCTGACGGCTGGCAGCGGTGGGCGGGCCGCACGCCCGAGGTGCCCGTGGCGGCACCCGCCCCGCCCGCCGCTGCCGGGCCCGGTGCCGGCGGGCCGCTCACGGGATCACCTTGACGATGACCGGCGTGCCCTCGGGAACGTTCCGCAGCGCGAGGGAGATCTCCCTGCCGAGTTCGCGGTTCGTCCAGGTGTCCATCGGCCGGAGATTGTCGTACGTGTCCGTGCCGTCCAGCTGGAGTTCCTGGATGTGGTCCGGGTCGTAACCCACTCCGGCGGCCCGGGGCGAACCCTTGCCGGCGTAGAGGCGCTCGACCACTCGCTTGTTGGCGAGGTACTTGTTCGTCTCCGGCGTGCCCGTGTCCTGGGTCAGGCGGCCGCCCTTGGTCAGGCGCCGGATCATCCGGTCCCGGTAGATGTTGGTGCGGGTGCGCCGCTTGCCGGTCGACGGGTCGTAGACCTTGTTGCTGTCGCGGTCCGGCGCGGCCTTCTTCAGCCTGCCCTCCCGGCCGAGCCGGGCGAGGTCCCGCGCCTTGCGGTCGAAGTCGCGCCTGTCGAAGTCCGGCCGGTTACGCAGCACCAGCACCGCCGGCTCGTCGGGCCTGGTGCCGGCGGCCTTGGCGGCGTGGAACACGCCGGCGTTCGCCAGCGCGGCCGACCCGGATCGGGGTGTTGGCGCCGGCGCCGGCGCGTGCGGCGATCCGACCGGGGCGCCGGCCGGTTCTCCGGTCGAGGCCCCGCCCTGACCGTCACCGGGGGTGCCGTCGCCCGCCGGAACGCCCGCGATGGTGTTGATGAGTTGCGGAAGCAGGACCGCGAGCAGGACGGGACCGAGGACGCCGGCGCCGGCCAGCACGGCGGCCGCGGCGAGGCCGACGGCGGGAAGCTTGCCGTAGCAGCCGGTCAGGGCGTCACCCATCCCGCCGCAGTCGATGGGTACGCCGTCGGCCAGGACGTGGAGAAGCACGGCTGCCCCCGGTTCCGGGTGTCGTTGTCGGCCTGGAATATATTTGCATGGATCGTCGTCGGGCCGGGTCACGGTCACCCGGATTGATGGAGGGTGCCGATGACAGACCGTCCTGAGCCGGCGGAGGCCCGCACGCCGGTCCTCGCGATGCGGCTGCTCGGTCTGGTCGCGGCGGTCGTTCTCCTCGCCGCGGCGGTCGTCTCCGCCGTGTCCTGGCCGACCACCCCGCAGCGCTCGACCCCGCTGCCGATCCGGTTCCACGCGTACGATCCCGCGACCGGCCGCGTTTCGCGGACCCCGCAGTCGCGATTCGAGAGCGGGCAGGTCACCCCGGCCGCCACCGTCGATGCCGAAACGGTCGAGACGGGTCCCCGGGAAGCCGTGCGGGCCACCTGGCACGACGCGACCGGCTACCAGACCAACAGCGTCGACCTGTCGGATCTCGGCGAACTCCGGGCCAACCCGGTGCCGCTGAGCGCCACCTCCGCCGCGCCACCCGGCGACTACCAGTTCGTGCTGGCCGCAGTCGAGGACGGCAGGGTCACCGAGGTGCTCGCCTGGGCGCACGTGAAGATCGAGCGATGACCGGGGAGGACTCCTCGCCACGGCAGCCGTCCGTGCTCCCGCCGCCGGCCGACCCGGCCGCGTCGACCGAAGCCGCCGCACAGCCGGCCGAGTCCGCCGAGCACCCAGAGGCCTCCGTCACACAGCCGGACGAGTCCGCCGAGCACCCGGAGGCAGCGCCTCGCCGGTGGCCACCCCGACCCGGACCCGCAGCCGCGGCGTGCCGGGCAGCGGACGCTGGTCGAGGGCCCCCTGGATCTCCAGCGCCGCCCGCACCGCCCGGTACGCGTCGAACCCGTCGGACCCGCGGGCCCCGAACAACGCCATGACCGCGTCGCCGACGTACTTCTCGACCACCCCGTGCCACCGGCGCAGCACCCCGGCGACGGTGTCGAAGTAGGCCCGCTGCAACGCGCGTACGTCCTCCGGGTCGAGCCGGTCGACGAGCGCGGTGGACCCGACGATGTCCGCGAAGAGGACGGTGACCGTGCGTCTCTCCTCCGGCACCGGCCAGCCCGCCGGGGTGACGCGCTGC
The DNA here is from genome assembly GCF_053602615.1 of Micromonospora sp. NPDC004336. NCBI lineage: Bacteria > Bacillati > Actinomycetota > Actinomycetes > Micromonosporales > Micromonosporaceae > Micromonospora > Micromonospora sp. NPDC004336. Next base: position 23,252 of record NZ_JBSGDY010000075.1, on the reverse strand, counting down.
GGACCAGCGGGAATGGTGGGCATGGGCATCGGCATCGCACCTGCCTTTCCCCCCGTTGGCTGACGACGCCTCGGACACTGTCACCTGCCGGCCGACGGGGGATCTGCAGAACGACGTATGTCGGCCATCCGCAACGTTTGGTCGCAATGTCGACGCGAGGAGTACCACAGGGGCGAAAGACCCGTAGAACGGTAGGGGACGGGTGACTAGGCTGCGTGCCATGGCCAGCGATGTGGACACCGTGCCGCTCGTCGGCCGCGCCGACATCGTGACGACGGTACGCTCCGCGCTGCTCGACGAGGTCGCGCAGGGGCACACCGCCGCCGTCTTCCTCACCGGCGAGAGCGGCGTGGGCAAGACCCGGCTGCTGCGCGAGGTCAGCGCCCGGCTGCGCGACGCGGGCGCCCGGGTGCTCACCGGGTCCTGTCTGGACATCGGCGACGCGTCGCCGCTGCACCCGCTGCTGCAGGCGCTGCGCCGCCTCGACGCCGAGCTGACCGGCTCCCACGCCCGGACGTCCTCGGCGGTACGCGGCCTGCTGCAGATGTTCGCCGACGAGACCGCCGGCCCGGACGGCGCCGGGGCGCTGCTGGAGCGGGTCTCCCGGGGGCTGCACCTGATCGCCGAGGGGCGCCCGCTCGTGCTCGTCCTGGACGACCTCCAGTGGGTCGACCGCAGCACCCGCCAGCTGCTGCTCTATCTGCTCGCCGGCCTCGGCGACCTCCAGCTCTCCGTGCTGGCCGCGGTGCGGGCCGAGTCGCTGCAGGGCGCGCACCCGCTGCGCCGGGTGCTCACGGAGCTGCGCCGGCTGCGTAGCGTGCGGGTGCTCGACCTGGGCCCGCTCGACCGGGCCGGCACCGACCGGCTCGCCGCCGCCGTGGTCGGCCGGCCGCTGACGCCGGAGGCGGCGGAGCTGGTGTGGCAGCGCAGCGGCGGCAACCCGTTCGTGGTGGAGGAGCTCGCCCGCGACCTGCGCGAGGGCCGCGACGGGCTCTCCGACACGCTGCGCGAGATCTTCCTGGCCCGGGTCGACGCGCTGCCGCAGCCCGCGCACGCCGTGGTGCACGCGGTGGCGGCCGGCGTCGAGCCGGTGGAGCACTGGCTGCTGGCGCGGGTGACGCGGCTGCCCGAGGACGAGCTGATCGAGGCGGTCCGCGCCGCCGTGGCACACCGCCTGCTGGTCGGCGCGGACGAGGGCTACCGGCTGCGGCACCGGCTGGTCGCCGAGGTGCTGGAGCACGAGCTGCTGCCCGCCGAGCGCGCGGCCCTGCACCGCCGCTACGCCGAGGCGCTCACCTCGGCCCCGGCGGAGCTGCACCAGGCCCGCCTGGCGCACCACTGGCGGCTGGCCGGCGAGCCGGGGCGGGCGCTGCCGGCGGCCATGGCGGCGGCCCGCGAGGCCGAGCGGCTGCACGGCTGGGCCGAGGCGCACCGGCACTGGTCGGCGGCGTTGCAGCTGGCCGGCTCGCCCGGCGTGGGTCCGCTGGACGTCGACCGGGTGACGTTGCTGGAGCACGCCGCCGAGGCCGCCCACCACTGCGGCGAGCACGCCCGCGCGCTGGCCCTGCTAGAGGAGCTGGCCGACACCGACCGGCCCGCCTGCGCGCTGCACATCCGGCGGGCCCGCTACCTGGCCGCGGCCGGCCGGTCGGCGCCGGCCGAGGCGGAATACCAGCGAGCCCTGCGGGCTGCCGACTGCACGCCCCGCGAGCGGGCGACGGCCGCCGCGCACCTGGCGGAGCTGCTGCTGCACCTCGGCCGGTACGCCGACGCCGGCCGGCGGGCCCGGGAGGCGCTGGAGCTGTCCGCCGCGGTCGAGGGCTCCACGTCCGAGGTGGTGCTGGCCAGCGCGGCGCTCGGCTTCTCCGAGGCGTACCTGGAGGACCCGGACGCGGGGCTGGCGGTGATGCGCCGCGCGCTGGCGACCGCCGAGCGCTCCGGCCGCCCCGAGGACGTGGCGTGCGCCTACCTGCACCTGGCCGAGCTGCTGACCGGGCCGCTGAACGTCCTGGAGGAGGGCGTCGTCGTGGCCCGCCGGGGCGCCGAGCGCGTCGCCGAGCTGGGCCTGGGCCGCACGTACGAGACCCGGTTGCTGGCCATCGCCACCAACGGGCTGTTCCGCGTCGGCCAGTGGGCGGAGGCGGAGAAGGTCGTCGCGGCGGCGCTGCGGCACCGTCCCTCCGGCGCGGACGCGGTCGAGCTGCTGCTGGCCCGTTGCCGGCTGTCGGTGGGCTACGGCGACATCGAGGCCGCCGACCGCGACCTGGACGCGGTGGCGACCGTGCTCGCCGGCGGCGGGGCGCGGCACGTGATCCCGCTGCTGACGCTGCGGGCGGGGCTGGCCATGTGGCAGGGCCGGCACGACCTGGCCCGGCAGGCGGTGCAGCGCGGCCTGACCGAGAGCCGCTCCGACGACGTGGGCATCCTCGCGGCGCTGGTGTGGCACGGCCTGCGGGCCGAGGCGGAGGCGCACGCCAGCCGGACGATCGCGGTGGACGAGACCGCGGTGCGCCGGCTGCGGGAGGTCGCCGACCGGGTCGCCCGCAAGAGCGAGCACGCCGCCCGCCCGGTGCGCGACGTGGTGGACGGCTTCCTGGCGCTCTGCGCCGCCGAGGTGAGCCGCCTCGACGGCAGCGACCCGGAGCTGTGGGCCCGCTCGGTGACCGAGTGGGACCGGCGCCACCACCCCTACCCGGCGGCCTACTCCCGGCTGCGTCAGGCCGAGGCCCTGCTGTCCCGCCGCAGTCGCAGCGCCACCGCGGCCAAGCTGCTGCGGCAGGCGTACCAGGTGGCGCAGGGGCTCGGCGCGGTGCCGTTGACCTCGGAGATCCGCACCGTCGCGGGCCGGGCGCGGGTGTCGCTGGAGGAGCGCCCGGCCGCCGGCGCGCCGGCCGCCGGCGCCGGCGGGGACGAGCTGGGGGCGCTGACCGCCCGCGAGCGGGAGGTGCTGGCCGCCGTCGCCGAGGGGCTGACGAACCGGGAGATTGGCCAGCGGCTGTTCATCAGCGAGCGGACCATCGGCGTGCACGTCTCGCACATCTTCGACAAGCTCCAGGTCCGCACCCGGGTGCAGGCCAGCGCCATCTTCCTGCGTAACCGGGCCGGCTGACGCGCGCGTACGGATACGTCGTTCTACTGATCCGGCCGCCCGTCGTCGGCTGGCAGAGTGTGCGACGTCGCCGACGGCACGGGGTGCCCGGGAACACTGTGGAGGAGAGATGACGGAACCGGTGTGGGGGCCCGTGCATCGGGACGTCGTCGACCTGCTCTCCGACCACCCCGCCGACGTGCCGGCGGTCGTCGACCACCTCGCCAAGCTCCAGGACCTGCTGGTCCGGCTGCCTCCGCTGGAGGCGAGCTGTCCGCTGGCCGACTTCAACCGGCTCTACCTGACGATCACGGAGAGCGTGCTGAACGGGCTCTACGACGACCGGTTCGCCGACCCGGTGTTCCTGTCCCGGCTGGACGTGGAGTTCGCCGCCCGCTACTTCGACGCGATGCGGCTGTGGACCGACTCCAGCCCGGGCACGCCGAAGGCGTGGACGTGCCTGTTCCTGCGGATGCGCGGTCCGGACGCCCGCCCGCTGCCGTCGGCGGCGGCGGGGGTGAACGCGCACATCAACTTCGACCTGCCGTTCGCGTTGGTGACCACGTTCGACAGCCTGGAGTCGGAGCCGGTCGACGGCACCGACCAGCACCGCGACTACCTCGAGATCAACAAGATCTTCGCCGACAAGATCCCCGGCCTGCGGCGCGGCTACCTGGAGCGCTGGCAGCTGCTCATCGACATGCTCAACGGCGACATCGACGACTGGTACCAGGGGGAACTGGTCGAGTACACGCGCGACGTCGCCTGGCGCAACGCGCAGAAGATCTGGCGGTGCCGGCACGATCCGGCCGCCCACGAGTGCGAGCGCGCGCGGCTGGACGACACCGCCGCCGCGCTCGGCCGGCTGCTGCTCTCGCCCCTCGGGGCGTTCCTGCAGTAGCCGGGACGGGGGGTCCCCGCGCTGCGCACCGGCAACCAGGCGGAGCGCGGGGACGCGTCCCGGGCCGTCGTCGCGAGGCGCGCGGGCCGGCCGGCCCGGGGGGGGGTGTCGGCCGGTCCGCACCGGGTACGCCGGCGCCATGACCCACGCCGCCGACGCGCGCCGGTTCGCGTTCCGCTTCGATCCGGTCTTCCGCCCCGCGCTGGCGCTGCTCGGCGTCCGCCCGGAGACGGCCTGGGTGCGCGTCGACGCGGCGGAGGTGGTGGTCCGGTTCGGCCCGTGGCGGCTGCGTACCGCCCGGCGCAACGTGACCGGCGCCGAGCGGGGCGGGCCGTACCGCTGGTGGCGGGCGGTGGGGCCGCACCTCTCGCTGGCCGACGCCGGCGTCACCTTCGGCAGCAGCACGGCGGCGGGGCTCTGCCTCCGCTTCGCCGAGCCGGTGCCCGCCCTGCTGCCCGGCGGCTGGCTCCGGCACCCGGGCGCGACCGTGACCGTCGCCGACCCGGCCGCGCTGGCCGCGGCGCTGCGCCCGCCGGAGCTGTCGGCCTGAGTCGTCCGCGACGCCGGCCCCCGGGTACCAGGGCTCGCGGCGCTGTCGGGCTGAGTCGTCGGCGACGTCAAGCCGTCCCGGGCGCAAGGGCTCGCGGCGCTGTCGGGCTCAGTCGTCGGCGACGTCAAGCCGTCCCGGGCGCAAGGGCTCGCGGCGCTGTCGGCTTGGGTCGTCCGCGACGTCGGCCGTCCGGGCAGGGGCGCGGCGGGTGGGCGGGTGCCCGGGTTCGCTGTTCCGGCGGGCGGCGGACGGGGGACCGCCTACGGTCGGGGCAGGGCCGCCGAGGGGTGGGGACGGGGCATGGCTGACGAGCACGGGGCGAGGTCGCGGCGCACGCGCGGCCGCCGACCGCCGCCCGCCGGCCCCGACCGGGACCTGCGGGCCGCGCGCGACCCCACCCGTCCCGGCGGGCACAGGGGCCGCCCGGTCGCCGTTCCCGAGGTGACGGACAGCCCCAGCCGGCCGGCCGCCCCGCTCAGCCCGCTGCGGCGGTGGCTGTTCACGCACCGGGTGCAGCCGGTGGGCCCGGAGGCGGTGGAGGGGCAGACCCGCTCGCACGCCTGGTGGCAGGTGATGTGCCTGACGGGGGTGGACTACTTCTCGACCCTGTCCTACCTGCCCGGGATCGCGGCGGTGGCGGCCGGGGCGCTCTCCCCGCTGGCGACCCTGCTGATCGTCGCGCTGACCCTGCTCGGCATGCTGCCGATGTACCGGCGGGTGGCCCGGGAGAGCCCGCACGGGCAGGGCTCGGTGGCGATGCTGGAGCGGCTGCTGCCGTTCTGGCGAGGCAAGATCTTCGTGCTGGTGCTGCTCGGCTTCGTGGCCACCTCCTGGATCATCACGATCACCCTCTCCTCGGCCGACGCCACGGTGCACCTGCTGGAGAACCCGCTGGTCCCCGAGGGCGTCGGCGGCACGGCCGTCGCCGTCGGCGTCACCGTGGTGCTGCTGCTGGTCCTCGGCGGAGTCTTCCTGCTGGGCTTCCGGGAGGCGGTCGCGGTGGCCATTCCGTTGGTCGTCGTCTTCCTGGCGTTGAACGCGGTGATCGTCGCGGTCTCGGTGGCGGAGATCGCGGCGGACCCGGGGGCCCTGGCGGACTGGACCGCCGCGCTGACCGCGGCGGGTGACCCCGGCGAGGTGGCGGTGACCGCCGTACTGGCCTTTCCGCTGCTGGTGCTCGGGCTCTCCGGCTTCGAGACGGGCGTCAGCATGATGCCGCTGGTGGCGGGCGGGGGCGCCGACCGGGAGGCCCGGCTGGCGGCGCGGATCCGCAACACCCGACGGATGCTCGCCACCGCCGCGCTGATCATGTCGGTCTACCTGGTCTCCACGTCGTTCGTCACCACGGCGCTGATCCCCGCCGCCGAGTTCGAGCCGGGCGGGGCCGCCAACGGCCGGGCGCTGGCCTATCTCGCCCACGAGCACGTCGGCGAGGCCTTCGGCACTCTCTACGACGTCAGCAGCGCGCTGATCCTCTGGTTCGCCGGCGCCTCCGCGATGGCCGGTCTGATCAACATCGTGCCCCGCTACCTGCCCACCTACGGGATGGCGCCGGAGTGGGCCCGGGCGGTGCGGCCCGTCGTGATCGTCTACACCCTGGTCAGCGTCGCGATCACCGTGGTGTTCCGGGCCGACGTCAACGCCCAGGCCGGCGCGTACGCCACCGGGATCCTCGCCATGATGGTCTCGGCCGCCGTGGCCGTCACCATCTCCGCGGCCCGCCGCCGGGAGCGCCGCGCCGCCGCCGGCTTCGCGGTGCTCACCCTCGTCCTGCTGTACGCCCTGGCCGAGAACGTGATCACCAAGCCGGACGGCATCACCATCTCGGCGCTGTTCATCCTCGGCATCATCGTCGTCTCGCTCGTCTCCCGGGTCAGCCGGACCACCGAGCTGCGCGCGGAGCGGATCGAGTTCGACGAGCCGGCCCGGCGCTTCGTCGCCGAGTCGCTGGCGCACGACGGCCGGCTGCACCTGATCGCGCACAAGCGGGCGACCGGCGCGGTGAAGGAGTACACGGTCAAGGAACGGGCGCAGCGGAGCATGAACCCGGTCCCCGGCGAGGGCGACATCCTCTTCCTGGAGATCGACGTGGTCGACCCGTCGAAGTTCAGCGACGTGCTGCGGGTGCGCGGCGTGCAGGTCGGTGGGTTCCGGGTGCTGCGGGCCAGCAGCCCGGCCGTGCCCAACGCGATAGCGGCGATCCTGCTGGCGCTGCGCGACGTCACCGGCGTCCGTCCGCACGCCCACTTCGAGTGGTCCGAGGGGAACCCGCTGGGCCACCTGCTGCGCTACCTCATCCTCGGGCGGGGCGACACCCCGCCCGTGGTCCGGGAGATCCTCCGCAAGTCCGAGCCGGACCCGACCCGCCGGCCCGGCATCCACGTCGGCGGTTGACCGGCGACCGTGCCCGTTTGGGGTCGATCGGCCAATCCGAAGATGAACACTACGTTTATTCATCTTCGCCTGACTTGCCCGAGTTTCGCTCGTATCGTGACCTTCGGTGGCGTCGGGATGTCCGCCACCCCGCGCCCGGTTCGGGGCGGCCGGTCATGCACGTGAAAGGCAGGGAGCCTGATGTCGACGTATCGAGGGAACCGGCGAGCGGCGCGAGCCAGGCGACGGTCCCGGTTGTTCTTAGCCGGCGGACTCGTCGCGGGCAGCCTCGTGGCCGGAGTGGCCGGGGTGGCGGGGGTGGCGGGAGCCGCCGCGAACCTGGCCGTCGCGGCGGAGGCGCCGTCGCTGGCGCTGCGCGGCGACGACTCCGGCGCCGGACACCGCGACGACCTCCGTGAGCAGCGCCGCGGCGACCTCGGCGGGTGGGACTCCGACGGCGGGGAAGGCAGGCCGCGCGACGGCCGGACGGAGCGGGGCCCGGAGCCCGGCCGCCGCGGCGAGGTCCCGGTGCCGTGCGACGCGGCGAAGCTCATCGCCGCGCTGGTCCGGGCCAACGCCGAGGGCGGCGCGGACCTGCGGCTCGCCCCGAAGTGCACCTACGAGCTGACGCACGCCTTCCAGCAGCCCGACGACTACGACGGCGGGATCCGGGACGCCCGGGAGACGGCCGACAGCGCGGAGAACCCGGGCGACGCCGAGGCCCCGCCGCGCAACCCGCAGCACGACAAGGCCGGGCTGCCGGTCATCTACCACCCGATCACCATCCGGGGCGAGGGCGCCAGCATCGTCCGGGACGTGCACTCCGAGGCGTTCCGGTTCTTCACCGTCCGCGACGGCGGCGAGCTGACCCTTTCCGACGTGGTGCTGCGCAACGGCCTCTCGGCCGCCGAGGGCGGCAGCATCCACGTCGTGCACGGCGCGTCCGCGGTGGTCGAGCGCACCACCGTCGTCGGCAGCACCTCCCTCTCGGCGGAGGGGGGCGGCGGCGGGATCTTCAACGACGGCAACATGGTCGTCACCGACAGCACGTTCGTCGGCAACCGGGCCGCCGGCAAGGCCGGCAAGGGCGGGGGGCTGCTCAACGGCGGTGTGCTGACCCTGCGCACGTCGAAGTTCCACGACAACAGCGCCGTGGCGTACGGCGGGGGCCTCGGCAACTACCGGGGAGCGGCCGAGGTGCAGAAGAGCACCTTCGCGCACAACAACGCGGCGCAGGGTGGCGGCATCGCCAGCTTCTCCGCCCGCACACGGGTCGCGGACACGAAGGTGCTCGGCAACACCGCCCAGACCGGCGGCGGCATCGCCAACTCGGACGCGTTGATCTTCCTGCGCGGGATGGAGGTGCGCGACAACACCGCCACCGGCAACGGCGGCGGGATCTCGGCCTCCCAGGGGCTGGTTCCGCTCGACGACAGCGTCGTGGCGGGCAACACCGCCCGGGGCTCCGGCGGCGGGATCCACGCGGTGAAGTCGAACGTGCTGGTACGCCGCAGCGAGGTCGACGGGAACCACGCCGTCGGCGCGGCCTCGAAGGGCGGCGGCGTGTTCGCGTCCCTGGGCCAGGTCTCCTTCTACGCCAGCCGGGTGGCCGACAACTCCGCCACGGTGAAGCCGGGCGGTCTCTTCGTCGAGAAGGCGCGGGTCAGGATCGACGACGAGACCGACGTCATCGACAACGAGCCCGCCAACTGCGAGGGCAGCCGGGTGCCGGTGGCCCACTGCTTCCGCTGACAGCCGTCGGGCGCCTCGCGCCCGCGTCCGGGGCGTGTCCGGCCCCGCCCGCCACGATCGTCGTGGGGGCGGGCCGGGCGCGCCCCTTCGCCGCGCCCGTCCCGTGGACGGCCCGCCGCCCCGGGGCCCGCGGCGACGTCCTCGGGCGGGCCGGTGGCGCGTCCCGTCGGCGGCGGCTCAGCCGAGGGCACGCAGCCGGCCGGCGAGGTCGCCGGCGAAGAAGTCGAGGAAGCCGTCGGGGTCGGGGCCGGCGTTCTGCAGCACGATGTGGTCGTAGCCCGCCTCGACGTAGGAACGGACCTTCGCCACGTGCGCCTCCGGGTCCGGACCGACGGAGAACAGGTCGCGGACGTGCCGCTCCTCGACGTACGCGCTGGCGGCGTCGAAGTTCACCGGGTTGGGCAGCTCGCTCATCACCTTCCACCCGGTCACCATCCAGCGGCTGGTCTCCAGCACCGCGCCCACCGCCTGCGCGTCGTCGGGAGCCCAGGCCATCGGCACCTCGGCGTAGCGGGGGCCGTCGCCGCCGGCCTCCCGGTAGTGCGCGACGATCGACTCCTTCGGCTCGGTGACGAACAGGCCGTCGCCGAGTTCCGCGGCCATCGTCGCCGAGGCCCGGCCGCTGGCGGCCACGGCGATCACCGGCGGGGTGTCGGGCAGGTCGAAGACGCGGGCGTCCTCCAGCTGGAGGTGCTTGCCCTCGTACGACCGGTAGCCGCCCTGCCAGAGCAGCCGGATGATCTCCAACGCCTCGCGCAGCCGCTCGTGCCGGCCCCGGACGCTGGGGAAACCCTGCCCGACCACGTGCTCGTTGAGCCGCTCGCCCGCCCCGACGCCGAGGGTGAACCGGCCGTCGGAGATCAGCGCCATCGTCGCCGCGGCCTGCGCGATGATCGCCGGGTGGTACCGCACGGTGGGGCAGGTGACCCCGGTGGCCAGGCCCAGGCTGTCGGTCTTCGCCGCGATCGCCGCCAGCACGCTCCAGGCGAACGACGAGTGCCCCTGCACGTCCAGCCACGGGTGGAAGTGGTCGCTCATCTCGACGAAGTCGAAGCCCGCCTGCTCGGCGCGGACCGCCTGACGGATCATCTCCTGCGGTCCGTACCCCTCCGCGGACAGCTTGTAGCCGATCTTCATCCCGCGCTCCCGTCCCTGCGCCGTGTGGAGCAACGCCGGTTCCCGCCGCCCCGGCCGGCAAACGTGCTCCGGGCCCGCGGCGGCCCGGCCGCCGCCAACTACAGCCCAGCCTCCTAGGATGCGCTACGCGCAGCGACGCGCGCCACGGCGCCGACGGAGGACCCGCACCGACACGGGCGGACGCCCGTCGGTCGGGTGCGGGACGGCTCCCGTGCCGGCCGGTCCGAGCAGAAGAGCGACCCCTCGGCCGGTCGGGAGACCGATCCCTCGGCCGGTCGGGAAACCCGATTCGGCGGTCGCTGCGGCGGTGACCCGGATGAGGGAACGGCGCGGGCTGCGACCCGGATGGGGAGACGGCGCGGACACGGAACGGCCCGCGCCGCAGTGGGCGCGGGCCGGGGGAGGGGCCGTCCTACTCGGACGGCTGGGGCAGTTCGCAGTCGACCTTGGGGTTGGCGCCGATGTAGTTCAGCGGCCCCGCGACGATGGTGACCAGGATGGTGCCGGCCTCGGCGCAGTTGGTGTCGTCGCCGCTGTAGTAGCCGCGCTGGCCGGCGGCGACCGCGCCGATGATCAGCCAGATGACGACGAGGACTCCGAATATCGACGTGCCACGCATCGCTGCCTCCGCAAAGGGTGTGGTGGTTCGAGGTGCCGGAGGTTGTACCCATTCGCGATGAACGGCTAACGGCGTCGCCGATCGCCCGCGTCCGCGCCGTCGACGGGCGGCCCCGGGCCGGCCGGAGGGCCGAGCCGGCTCGCCCGTCCGGCCCCGGTCGGGGCGGTCCGCTATCGGATCGGCGACCGACGGCCCCCCGGGACGGCCCGGTCGGCGTAGAACTGCCTCACGGCACCGCGCAGGAGGACACCATGGACGCCCCGCACCTCTACGTCGACCGATCCGAGGACGTCGCCGCGGCGGCCCGCGCGCTCGCCCGGGGCGCGGTGGTCGCGGTGGCCTTCGGTAACTTCTACGCGGTCGTGACCCGCCCGGACGCGGCCACGGTGCGGCGGGTCAACGTCGCGAAGGGACGCCCCGCCGACCAGGTCGGCAGCATCACCACCGCCTTCCGGCGGATCCCGGCCATGTTCGACTGGTCGCGGGTGCCGCACCGGCTGCCCGAGGGCCGGGTGCGGCAGCTGATGGGAGCCCTCTACGGCGCCGGCCCGTTCGGGTTCCGGGGCCCCGCCGTCGATCGGCTGCCCGCCCACCTGACCCTGCGCGACCGGGGCGTACGCACCACGCAGGTGATCGCGCCGGGGCTGGCGTGCCCGTCGAACGCGTTCTTCGAGCGGGCGGCCGCCGAGATCGGGATGGACCACCTCCACATCACCTCGGCCAACCGGTCGCGACACCGCACCGGCGCCGCCGACGAGCCGGCGCACTGGAAGGCCGCGGGAATCGTCGAGGACTTCGCCCACCTCGACGACCTGGTGGTGCTCGCGCACCGGGACGAGGCGGCGGCCCGGGCGGCGCACCCCGGGCACCTGCCGACCTCGGTGACGCTGCTGTCGTTCCACGCCCCGGCCGGCGAGCCGGAGGAGCCGCCGGTGCTCACCGTCGACCGGCACGGCTCGCTGCACGTCGACGAGGTGCGCCGGGCGGCCGCGCCGCTCGGGCTCCAGGTGCGGCTCGGCCCCACCGCCGGCCGGCGTCTCACGGTCCGGGCGTACGCGGGCGCGCTGGTGTGACCGGCACCGGACCGGGCGGTTGCCCGGCGCGTCCGGCCGGGTGACCGCCCGGCGACAGCGGCTCCTTCCGCCCGCCGTCCGGTCGGTGCGGGTCTGATCCGCGCTCCGGGGCCGGCCCGTCGACACGGCGGGCCGGCCCCGTTCGCGCGCGGGTGCCCCGGTACGCGAACAAAGATGGCCCCTGGATGCCGCGCCGCCCGGTGTCGCGGCGCCCGTTGTGGCAGGCACCGCGACACCGGGCGGCGTCGGGTCGGTCCTCGTGGTGCCGTACCCGAAAGGAACGGGAGGCACCAGCCGGGTGCGCGCTGTCGCGGCGGCCCGGCGTCAGGCGTCGGCGGCGGGCAGCGCGGCGGCGGCCTCCTGGGGGGCGCCGGCGAGCACCTTCGCCTGCTGCGGCCAGGTCGCCAGGCTCGGCGCGGCACGCAGCCCGGCGCCCCGGATGGTCTCCCGCAGGGCGGCCTCGTCGAGTTCCGCGAGCTGCCGGTACGTCCGGATGCCGGCCGCCTGCAGCGCCGCCGCCATCTTCGGGCCGACGCCCTGGATCCGGCGGAAGTCGTCGGCGGCGTCGGCGTCGGGGTCGGTCCGCGCGGGCGGGGCGCTGTCCGCGCTGCGCTGCGTCGGCACCGCCACGGGCGCGGCGGGCTCGTCCGCCGGCCCCGCCGGCTCCGGCTCCACCGTCGTGGTGGCCGGGACGGGCGCCGGCTGCTCCGGGGTGGCGGGCTCGGGCTCCGCCGGGGTGGCGGGCGCGACGGGCTCGGGCTCGGTCTCGGTGGCGGGCGCGACGGGCTCGGGTTCCGCCGGGGTGCGCTCGGGCTGGGTGGGCTCCGGCTCGTCGGCCGGGACGGGCTGCGGCTCGGTGGCCTGGGTGGGCTGCGGCTCGTCGGCCGGGGCGGGCTGGGGCTCGGTGGCGGTGGTCGGCGCCTCGGCCGGGCGAGTGTCGACGGGGCCGGTCACCTCGGCGGCGGCCGGCAGGACGACCTCGGCGTCCGGGCGGTGCTCCGCGAGGGTGTCGAGCGGCGCGGCGGTGGCCACGCGGTCGGTGTCGGGCGCCGGCACCGGGTCGCCGGTCAGCGCCATGTCGGCCGGGTCGACCTCGCCGGCCCGCTCGGAGTCGGCGGCGACGACCGCGACCGGGGCGTCGGTGGCCAGGTTGCCGGCGGCTGGGGCGTCGGTGGTCGGGACGCGGTCGGCGACGGTGTCGGGCGCGGGGTCCACGACGACCTCGGGGCGCGCCTCGTCGGTGGTGGCGACGGGCGGCGGGTCGACCACCACGGCGGTCGTGCCCGCGACCGGGTCACCCTCCACCGTGGGCGCGCCGTGCCCGGCGCCCGCGTCCTGCCGACCGCGCCAGAACCATCCCCCGGCCAGACCCACCAGCAGGGCCACGATCAGTATCAGCCAGTGCCCGAAAGACCACGCCACGGCAAACCTCCCTCTCGTTCCACGTCGAAACTCGGAGAAAAACTCGCCGCAGCTTCGCACACGCTCCGTACGGGCGACAGGCAGGATCGACCGGTGACGGCGCGGGTGGGACGGGTTGCACCGGCGGTGTCCGGCGGGCGACGGACCGTCGTCGGTGGAGGCCGGTGTCGCGGAGGTGGCAGAGCCCGCCGGCCGGTGGCGGCGGGCGGGACGGGGCATGGGGAGGTCGGGCGGGGCCGGAGTGGTCAGTCCTCCTCGCCCCGGTAGGTGTAGAAGTCGTTGACGAACTTGCGGGCCAGGCGGGGCACGCGGCTGGTGACGCCGAAGTAGCCGCGCGCGCCCAGCAACGCGAGTCGGCCGACGACGGGCTTGTACATCCGGTCGTCGCCGTTGGTGCCGCTGCGGTTGAGCGAGTCGGCGACCCGGGCGAAGCCGTACGGCACCATCGCGGCCTCGTAGTCGGCGACCGCCTGGAGCAGCGTCTTGTCGCCGGCCGTGGCCAGCCGCAGTTGCCGGCAGAGCAGGGCGGCGTCGCGCAGGGCGGTGTTGGCGCCCACCCCGCGGCCCGGGGTCATGGTGTGGATGGCGTCGCCGAGCAGGGTGACGGTGCTGCTCTTCCACGGCGGCACGGGCTCGCTGGTGGCCACCCGGATGGGCAGGGCGCTGCCGGGGTCGGCGCGGGCGAGCAACTCGCGCAGGTGGGGGTGCCAGTTGTGGGTGAGCCGCAGGGCGAGCAGGATCAGGTCCTCGCCGCGGCGCTGCATGACGTCGGTGGGGAAGCGTCGGGCGGTGCTCCAGATGACGAGGTTGATGTTGTCGCGGGTGGGGTCGTGGCGCAGCCCGGGCCAGTCGCGCAGCAGGGCGGCGTCGGCGGGGTCGACGCCGGGTTTCAGCGTGCCGTCGCCGTCCCACTTGAACTCCATCACGTGCAGCACGCCCATCACGCCGCCGGTGCCGAAGATGAGGGAGATGCCCTGCTCGACGCGTTCGGGCAGCAGGCTGCGGGTGTGCGGGGTCAGCGGGATGCGGGTGGCGATGTTGACGGTGCCGGCGTCGCGGGTGACGGCGTGCGGCAGGTACTGGCGGCGTACGGCGGAGTGGGTGCCGTCGGCGGCGACGAGCAGGTCCCCGGTGGCGGTGCTGCCGTCGGCGAAGTGCGCGGTCACGGTGCCGTCGTCGCGTTGGTCGTACCGGGTGAAGGTCTTGTCGAAGTGGACCACGTCCTCCATGCCGGTGAGCAGGACCTGGCGCAGGGTCATCCGGGCCACGGACCGTTCGGTGTCGACCGGGTCGGTGTCGGGCCGCAGGGTGAACGAGGCGGTGCGGCGCATCCGTTGGGTGATGACGTTGAAGTAGCGGGGCGAGCGGGCGCAGGTGGCGAGGTAGGTGTCGAACAGCAGCGGTGGCAGGCACTCGCGCAGGGCGCGGCTGCCGGTGGGGCCGATGCCGACGCGGTAGCCGAGCAGTCCCTCGCCCCGGCTGCGGTACCGCTCGTAGACGGCGACGCTGATGCCGGCCCGGCGCAGGCCCTGGGCGAGGCAGAGGCCGCCGGTGCCGGCCCCGACGATCAGGACGTGGGGTGGTCTGGGGGACATGGCGACCTCCCTCGCTCAGCCGGCCGCGTGTGACGACGGCGCGTCGGCGGCGTCCCAGCGGTAGAAGCAGCCGGCGATCGCGTCGCGGGGCGAGCGCCAGGTCGGCAGGTACGGGGAGGTGTGCGCGGAGAGGCGCTCGTTGACCTGGCGGTAGAGCGGGTGGTTGCGGGCGCCGGCCAGGGCGTCCGGGTCCACGTCGGCGGTCTCCATCAGGTGTACGCACAGGTCGTGCAGGCAGTACAGGGACCGGTGCCGGACGCCGGTGAGGCCGGGCAGTTCGGTGGCGTCGGACTCGGCGAAGATCTGTGCCACCCGTCCCTCCGCGCCCGGGATGATCCTGCTGACGATCAGTAGACGGCTCATGGGACCCCTCTCGCCGGTGGTGCTCCGCGAGCACTGCGGAGGCCACGGACTGTTGTGCGGCCCACCCTGCCGGGGCGGCTGTCACCTGCCCGTCACGTGCGGGGTCGCGTCGGTGACGCCGGCGGGGCGGGGGCGGGTCTCGTCGCGCGGCGCGGCGGGGTGGGGGTCGGCCGGCCGCGGCTGCCCGAAACAGGATGAGGTTCGGTCGGAACCTCGCGTGCGCCTCCGGTGAACAAGGGTGGGGCGGCAAGTTTGCCGCCCCGCCCCGCCGGCTGCGGCTTCCGCCGCCCCGGTCGGGAGTCGACGCCGACTCGAGGAGAGTTTTGTGAGAAGACGTGCGCGACACGGCACCCTGGTGAGAGGGCTCGCCGGCGTGGTCGCGGCGGTGGTCGCGGCTGGTGTCGCCCTGGGACAGGCCGACGCCGGATCGGGGGCGACGCCGGCGGCGGCCCAGGTCGCCGACCGGGGTCCGGGCAAGTGGGTGACCCTGATCACCGGCGACCGGGTCCTGGTACGGGACGTCGGCGGCCGGACCCGGGTGCTGGTCGAGCCGGCGCCTCGGCCGGGTCTCACCCAGTTCCAGGAGTTCACCCGGCGCGGCGACCGGTACGTCCTGCCCCATGACGCGGCCGGGCTGGTGCGGGACGGGGTGCTGGACCGGGAGTTGTTCAACGTCACCGGGTTGATCCGCCAGGGCTACGACGATGCCAGTGTGTCCGCTGTCCCGCTGCTGGTGCAGTACGCGGACAACACCCGGGCCGTGCGGCCCGCTCCGCCGGCCGGCGCGGTGGTGCGGCGGTCGCTGCCGGGTACGACGATGGCGGCGCTCGACGCGAAGAAGAGCACCGCGGGGCGGTTCTGGGGTGGGGTGCGCTCGACCGGGCGCGGGTTCGCCGGGGGCATCCGGCGGGTGTGGCTCAACGGCAGGGTCCGGGCGAACCTGGAGCAGAGTGTGCCGAAGATCGGCGCTCCGGTCGCCTGGGGGCGTGGCCACACGGGGGCCGGGGTGACCGTGGCGGTGCTGGACAGCGGCATCGACCTGGACCACCCGGACTTCGCCGGGAAGGTCGCCACGTCGAGGGACTTCTCCGGCAAGGGCACTGTGGAGGACGGTCACGGTCACGGCACCCACGTGGCGTCGATCGTGGCCGGCTCGGGTGCCGCCGCCGACGGCAGGTACCGGGGGGTGGCGCCCGGCGCGACGCTCGCGGTCGGGAAGGTGCTCGACGACTCCGGGTCGGGGACGTTCGACACCGTCCTCGCCGGGATGCGGTGGGCGGCGGTGGAGGCCCGCGCCCGGGTGGTGAACATGAGCCTGGGGACGTTGCCCACGGATGGCTCCGACCCCATGTCCGTGGCGCTCAACGAGCTGACCCGCGACTACGGCACGCTGTTCGTGGTCGCCGCCGGCAACGACGGCGGCGACGAGAGGGTGTCCACCCCGGCGGCGGCGGACGCCGCGCTGGCGGTGGGCAGCGTGAGCGTCGATGACGAGCTGAGCCCGTTCTCCAGCCGTGGTCCGCGCTACGGGGACGGGGCGGCGAAGCCGGATCTGGCGGCGCCCGGTGCGGACATCGTGGCGGCCCGGCCGGCGGGCGTCGAACCGCTCGGCGAGGCGGTGGGCGACGCGTACCAGCGGATGAGTGGGACGTCGATGGCCGCGCCCCACGTGGCGGGTTCGGCCGCGTTGCTGGCGCAGCAGCATCCCGACTGGAAGGCGACCGACCTGAAGGCCGCGTTGATGAGCACGGCGGCCGAGGTTCCCGGCGCCGGCCCGTACGCGGTCGGCACGGGCCGGGTGGACGTGGCGCGGGCCACCGGCCAGGCCGTCACCGCGACCGGCAGCACGTCGACGTTGCTGAGCTGGCCGAACCAGGGTGTGTCCGAGCGGCGGAACATCACCTGGCGCAACCACGGGGACGTTCCGGTGACGCTGGCCCTGTCGGCGGCGTTGACCGGGCGGGACGGGCAGCCGGCCCCGGCGGGGCTGGTCAGGTTCTCGGCGCAGACCGTGACCGTGCCGGCCGGCGGGGCCGTGACGGTGGAGGCCACGGTTACCGCGCAGGACGGCGCCCCGGGCCGTTACAGCGGCCTGCTCACCGGTCGCAGCGCGGACGGAACGGTGGTCACGCGTACCGCGCTGTCGGTGTACCAGGAGGAGGAGAAGTACGACCTGACCGTCGATCTCGTGGCCCGCGACGGTGCCCCGGCCCCGTCGGTCGACTATCCCAACATTCTGATCATCGACCTGGACGACCCGTTGAACGCCTTCCAGCCGAAGCCCGGGGAGCGGGTGCGGCTGCCGCGCGGCCGTTACTCGGTCGGCGGCACGATCGAGACGCGCCAGGCCGGCCGGGAGCCGTCGTACACGTTGATCACCCATCCCGAGCTGGTCGTCGATCGCGACGTGGTCCAGACCCTGGATGCCAGGGCCGGCAAGCCGGTTTCGATCACGACCGACTCGCCGACCGCCCGAGGCGGTGCGCAGGCGTATGTCGCCATCAGCGCCGTCAGCGGCTGCGGCGGCTGCACCTGGAGCAATTCCAGCCAGGTGGACCCGCGGTTCCACGAGCTGTACGCGGCGACGGTGCCCGGCACCAGTTCGCCCACCTTCAGCTCCGGGCTGGCTCGCCAGGCGCATGAGCCCGTCGTGGAGCTGTGGGCCGACGGCGACGTGCCGTTCGAGGTGCCGGTTGACTGGTTGCCCGGCTCACCGCAGCCGCCGGCGCAGGCCGCGCTACCCACGGTGCACGGCGGGAGTGGCACGGCGGAGGACCTGGCGAAGATCGACGGTCGCGGCAAGCTGGTGCTGGTCGAGATTCCCGGCGGCACCACCATGGCCGAGGTCCTCGATCGGACGGCCGGCATCCAGGCGACCGGAGCGAAGGCGGCGCTGGTCGTGCCGACGGGCGCGCTGACGGACGGCAAGCCGGGGGAGCCGGTGGCGGCGCTGCCGACGATGTTCGGCACGGGCCCGACGGTGCAGCGGTTCGCCGCGTCGGCGAGAGCCGGCGGGGCCACGGTGTCGTACACGAGCCGCCCGTTCCCGGGGCAGCGCTACGAGCTGGCGTACCGGGTGCCGGAGAAGCTGGACACGGCTCAGCTGCGCCGGGCACGGACCGCGGATCTGGTCGCGGTGCGCAGCGCGTACCACGACACCGCGGTCGGGTCCGAGCACCGCGTCGCGGCGTACGAGAGTTCCGGCGCGAGCGTCGGGATCGGCCGCTTCCTGCCGGTGCGGCCCGGGCAGGAACGCGTGGAGTACTTCACCCCCGGCACCTGGGAACTCTTCTGGTCGGTCCGCGACACGCGCGCGTCGGAGGTGCGGGTCCTGACGGCCGGGAAGTCGGATCGGGTGGTGTGGAACAAGGCGGTCGCCGGGCCGACGTTCCGCGGCCCGGGCGGGCAGGTTCCGCGGCCGTTGGCGTGGCGGTCGGACAACGCGTTCGACGTGACGCTGCCCATGTACGGCGATTCGGCCGGCCGCCCGCGAATGCCGGAGCCGGGTTTCGACAGCGGCTCGGTCAGCCTGTACCGGAACGGGCAGCTGGTGGACACCAGTCCCGAGCCGGGTTACGGACGCTTCGACGTGCCCGAGTCGGCGGGCGCGTACCGGCTGACGGCCGAGGTCCGGCGGTCGGCCGACTGGTGGCCGTTGTGGACGAGGGTGGCCGCGTCGTGGACGTTCGGGTCTTCGGCCGTCGACGACGGCAAGCCGTTGCCGCTGCTCGCCGCGCGGCTCGACCCCGCCGTCGACCTGCGCAACCGTGCCCCGGGCGGCGCGTTCAGCCTCCCGGTCCACGTGACCCGGCAGGGCGCCGACGAGGTGCGGATCAGGTCGCTCACCGTGGACGTGTCCTACGACGACGGCGGCACGTGGCGGCCGGCCACCGTCACGGCGGCCGGCGACCACTGGAACGTCGGCGTCACGCATCCCGCCCGCGGATACGCGTCACTGCGGGTCAGGGCGACCGACGCGGCCGGCAACACCGTCGAGCAGACCGTGGTGCGCGCGTACGCGATCGGCCGGGAGGTTGGGTAGGCCGTGCGCAACGCAGCGGGAACCAACCTGGAGACGGAACGGAGGGCTGCCCCGGTGACCGTGCCCCTGAGGGACAGCCCGGACGCGGATCTGATGACGGGCCCGCCGGAGCGGTTCGGCGAACTGTTCGAGCGGTACTCGGACCAGCTGTACGACTACTGTGCCCGCCGCGTCGGCCGGCAGCTGGCCGAGGACCTCGTCGCCGACACGTTCGCGACGGCGTTCGCCCACCGCGACCGGTACGACGTCACCGTCCCGAACGCACGACCGTGGCTGTTCGGCATCCTCGCCAATCTGCTGCACAAGCACCGTCGCGCCGAGGCCAGGGGCTGGCGGGCGCTCGCCCGCGCGGGCCGGGACCCGCTCGACGGGGCGCGGCCGCTCGACGAGTCGTTCACCGACGAGGTCGGCGACCGGCTCGACGCGCGGGCGGCCACCCGGTCGCTGGCGAAGGCGCTGGCCGCCATGCCGCACGAACAGCGGGAGGTGCTCCTGCTGCACGTGTGGGCGTGCCTGGACTACCCCGATCTCGCCCTCGCGCTGGCCCTGCCGCCCGGCACGGTCCGGTCCAGGCTGCACCGGGCCAAGGCCAAGCTCCGGCGGGCGCTGCCCAGCCACTACGCCCCCTCCACCTGACCATCCAACCGTTGTCTGAGGTTCGGGAGAACGAACTGCCATGGACGAACCAATGAACCGATACACGCCGGCCGACCCCGACGACCCGGGGCTGCGGATGCTCGCCCGGCTCCGGGCGGACCTCACCGGGGCGCCCGCCGACGCGAAGGACCGCATGCGGCACGCCGTACTCCACCGGACGCTGCACGGTGGCGCCGCCGGGCGGCCCGGCCCGACCACCCGGTGGCGTCGGCTCACGGTGGGCGCCACGGCGGCGCTGGCACTGACCGGTCTCGTCGGCGGCGCCGCCGTGGCGACCGGCCTGCTCGACCGGGGAGACCCGTCTCCGGCGACGACGTCGCCGGGCACCGCCCTGGCCGAGCCGGCCGTCACGTTGGAACTCGTCGCCCGACAGGCCGCCCTCGCCCCGGCCGTCCCCATCCGTGCGGGGCAGTACGTCTACGTGCGGACCGAGTCGAGCGACATCGGGACGTACGACGGGGGGCCGTGGGGCGACGAGACGGTGCGGCTGCGGGTCGAGGGGTGGGACGAGCTGTGGCTGGATCCGCAGGGCATGTTCCCGGTGCGGACGCGGGGGGAGGACAGCCGCGTCCGGCCGCTCACCGCGCGGGACCGGGCGGTCGCCGAGCGGGCGGGGCTGCTCAAGACCCAGCCGCAGCGGTACGACCGGCGCAACGACAGCTACCCCGCCCAGAAGGCGGAGCTGGCGGCGAAGGGGCCCGACCTCGCCGGGCGGCGATCGACTCCCGAGTCGCTCGCCGGGCTGCCGACCGAACCCGGCGAGCTGCTGGTCGTGCTGCGCTCGGCGGCCGCCGAGCGGGCCGGCCGGTCCGCGGCCACCGGGCCTGAGGCGGACGCCCACACCTTCGCGCTGGTCGCCGACCTGTTCCAGACGTACGACCCGATCATCTCGCCCGAGCTCAGGGCCGCGCTCTACCGGGCCGTCGCCAAGCTGCCCGGCATCGAACTCGTGCGGGGCGGGGTGAAGCTCGGCGGGCACACCGGAATCGCCTTCACCTGTTCCGTGGCGGGCAAGGAGCGCAAGGAGATCGTCCTCGACCCCGCCAGCTATCGATTCGTCGGCGTCCGATCCAACGCCGGGGGCGTCGACGAGTCGTGGACCGTCGTCACCGACACCCGCGTCGTCGACGCGGTCGGCCGGACCTGACTGCCTGCCGGACCCGACGACGGTCCGGGTCGGCTGCCGGCGGTCGCCCGCGCCGCCACTGACGAGGCCCTCGCCGGTTCTTCCGGCGGGGGCCTCCCGTCTTCTCCGGCGGGGGCCTCCCGTCGCCGCACCGCCCGGCCCGCCGCCGCCACGGGGCGTCGGGTCAGCGGGCGCGGGGGGCGACCCGGGCGGACGGCAGCCGGCGCGGCCCGGTCCGGGCGTCGCGGGTGGCCTGCCGGATCGGCGCGAGGGTGTCGTCGAGCAGGGCGGTCATGGCCGCGGAGGGCTCCAGCCGCAGTTCCCGCAGGAGCAGGTCGCGGTAGACGTAGAAGGCGTGCACGGCCTCGAAGGCGTTGCCCTCGGCGAGGTGGATGCGCACCACCAGCCGGTGCGGGGTCTCGCGCAGCGGCTCGGCGGCCATGGCCTCCAGCGCGGCCTCCAGGGCCTCGCCGTGCCGGCCCGCCGCCAGGTGCCGGCCGGCCAGGTCCTCCAGCATGTGCAGGCGCAGCTGGCGCAGCCGTTCCCGGTCGGCCAGGACCCAGTCGTCGTACCAGCCGGGGAGCAGGTCGTGGCGGCCGGCGGCGAGCGCGGCGGCGGCACACGGGTCGTCGCCCTCGCGCACCCGCGCCGCCGTGCCGACCAGGGCGTCGACGTCGACCCGGACGACGGGACCGAGGCGTACGGTGTCGCCGGCGGTGGTGAGCGGGCAGCAGGGGTCCTGGCGCAGCCGCCACAGCGCGGTGCGCAGCGACGACAGGGCGCGGTCCTCGGGCGCGTCGGGCCACAGCAGGCCCGCCAGGTGGCTGCGGGTGGCGCCGGGGCGCAGCCCGATCAGGGCGATGACGCGTTGCAGGCCGCGCGGCACCACGACCGGGACGTCGCCGTGCAGCAGCCGGAATCCGCCGAGCAGGTGCAGCGAGATGTCCGTGCCGGGGCGGTGCCCGGTGGTCGGCGTCGACGGATCAGCGGCCACGCGGCACCCCCTGCGGAACGCTCGTCCCGACTTGTCTGCTGTCCCGGTGCGGCCGCCCTCGACCCCGCTGTCACGGTTGCCGTCGCTGCGCCCCGGCACGGCGTCGTCCGCCGCGGCCGCCGGGTTGACCGCCACGAAGATTATCAATAGCGGTCACTCTCGGTCAATGTGTGCTGAGGGTCATGCTTCCGACTGAGGCGGCCACGAAAACCCTTCTGAACTGCGGATTGTCCGCTGTGGTGATCCGCTGGGCACAGTGGATGCACAGGTTGCGTCAACGCAGCGTCACGAGGTGACGTCGCCGGGCGGTCGGTCGTGGTGACGCCGCCGTGACGGCGGCGACCGCATCGTGTCGCCAGTCGTCCGGCTCGGCCGGCGCCGTCGTCACCGACGCCGGATGCCGTGGAGGGAGGCCCGTCCATGGACCGTTCGCTGATCGTGGCGAAGGTGGTGCCGAGCGCCGAGGCGCGCGTCGCCGAGATCTTCGCCGAGTCCGACGCGACCGAGTTGCCGCACCTGGTCGGGGTGCGGCACCGGTCGCTGTACCGGCTGGGTGACCTCTACGTGCACCTGCTGGAGACGGAGGCGCAGGCCGAGGCGGCGGTGGAGGCGGCCCGGGGGCATCCGGAGTTCGCGCGGGTCAGCGCCCGGCTGCGGCCGTACGTGTCGCCGTACCTGCCGACGTGGCGGGAGCCGCGCGACGCGATGGCCCGGTGCTTCTACCGGTTCGACGCCGCACCCGCCGGGCAGCCGTCGTGACCGCCACCGCGCCCCGGGAGGGGCAGCTCTGGTCCCGCTGCGGCGGCTGCGCCACGCTGCTGTACCGCAAGCGGCTGCGCCGCAACCTCGACGTCTGCCCGGAGTGCGGGGCGCACGCCCGCCTCGATGCCCCGGAACGGCTGTTCCAGCTCGTCGACGCGGGGTCGTTCGCGGCGCTGCCGGACCCGCCGGCGGTGCTCGACCCGATCGACTTCGTCGACCTGGTGCCGTACCCGCACCGGCTCACCGCCGCCCGGGCCGGCACCGGGCTGGCCGAGGCGGTCCTGTGCGGCACGGCCACCATCGGCCGGCACCCGTGCGCGCTGGCGGTGATGGACTTCCGGTTCCTCGGCGGCAGCCTCGGCTGCGCGGTCGGTGAGCTGATCACCCGGACCGCCGAGCGGGCCCTGGAGGACGGGGTCCCGCTGGTCCTGGTGACCGCCTCCGGCGGCGCGCGGATGCAGGAGGGCGCCCTGTCGCTGATGCAGATGGCGACGGTCAGCCAGGCGATCGCCGGCCTGCGGGAGGCGGGACTGCTGACCGTCAGCGTGCTGACCGACCCGACGTACGGGGGAGTGGCGGCCTCGTTCGCCACGAACACCGACGTGGTGCTCGCCGAGAGCGGCGCGCGGATGGGCTTCGCCGGTCCCCGGGTGATCCGGCAGGTCACCGGCCGGGCGCTGCCGGAGGGCTTCCAGACGGCCGAGTTCCTGCTGCGGCACGGGCAGGTCGACATGGTGGTGCCCCGACACGCCCTGCGGGGGCGGCTGGCGGCGCTGCTCGCCGCCGCGCGCGCGGGGC
>NZ_JBSGDY010000074.1:0-28776 GCF_053602615.1 Micromonospora sp. NPDC004336 | reverse complement strand
GGCCCGCGGGGCGGGGGCGGGGGGTGCGGGCGAGGGGGGGCGGGGGGGTGGGGGGGCGTGCGGGGGGTCGGCCGCGCCGACCCCCCCCACGGCGGTTCGCGGGGGCCCGGGAACCACCGGCCGCGACATACGGGCCCGTCCCGGCCGCTCGCCTGCCGTCGCCGACCCCGTCAGTCCCCCAGGACCGCCCGGCGGGCGCCCTCGGGCCAGACGACCGTCGTCGGGACGCCGTGCCGCCGCGCCCAGTCGACGGTCCGGTCCGTCGACGCCGCGTGACAGCCGGGCTCGCCGTCCCACACCGCCACGAGCCGCTGCACCCGGCGCACCAGTTCCCGGTTGGCCGCCAGGTAGGCGGCGGTGCTCGAGCGGTCGTAGCCGGTGTGCACGACCGCCGCCGCCCGGGCCAGCAGCTCGTCGAAGGCCGGCCGGTTCTCATGGCCGATCGCGGCGGTCCGGTAGTCGCGGGCCGGCAGGACCACCTCGTACGTGCCGCCCATGTCCAGGATCGTGCGCACGAAGACCTGGTCCGCGCCGGCCGCCAGGCAGGTGACGCCGTGCACCGGCCGGTCGCTGATCCGGCGCAGCTCGACGCGGAGCGCGTCGGCGACGAGCAGCTCGGTGTCGTGGGTCAGGTTGATGTGCCCGGTGATGCCGACGCGCACCGGTGCGGGATCAGCCGGCATCTCCCGGTCCTCTTCGTTGCGCGGGCACGGCGGGCGCCAGCCGGATCAGCTCGAACCCACTGTCGGACAGCACGTCGGGCAGCGCCCGGATCTCCTCGCGGTTCTGCTCCTGGACGGCGGGGGGCAGCTCGGCCCACGGCCGCAGGGCGGGATGGCGCCGCCGGACGTCGTCACGGGGTTCGCCATAGGTCCAGCCCTCCCCGCGCCGCTCCCGGCACCACCGTTCGTGCTCCAGACGGGCGAGTTCCTCGATCCGGTCGTCGATGACCTGCCCGGCGGCGGAAGCGTAACCGGTGCCGCCGCGCCGGGGCGCCACGACGCACCCGAGGCTCAACAGCTTCGCGGCGATGTCCTGGACGTGGGCCCGGTTGGCCCGCCGCAGCGACTCGGGCAGCCGCGACCAGTCCACCATCGCGGGCGCGTCACCGGGGCGTACCCCGGCGCACTGCTGGGCCTGGAGGTAGCGCTCGTGGATCAGCCGGGCCAGCCGCTCGGTGAGGTCCTCGGCGATCAACCGGGCGTCGCACGCGCGGGTCAGCACCGGATAGAGCCGCAGCTTGCCGTGCACCTCGTCGAGCAGGTCGTGGCGGGAGTCGCCGTGGAAGGCGGCGGCCAGCGCCGCCTGCTGGTAGACCGGCACGAAGACCGCGCTCTCGGCGCTCTGCCAGAGCACGGGCGTGTCCAGCACGAACTGCAGGCCGCTGGTCTCCTCCGGCGCGCAGACGTAGATGCGGTCGTAGCGGTCGCGGGCGAGCCGGTCGAACCCGACGAGGCCGTCGAGATCCAGGTCGTACGCGGTGAGCTGGCAGTCGGTGGTCAGGAACGGGTAGCGGGACGCGGCGACGGCGAGTTCGGCGCCGGCGTCCGGGGCCGCCAGGTCCACCTGCAGGGGTGGCACGACGTGGCCGGGAGGGGGGTCGGCGCGGCGCGCCCGCCAGTGTCGGGCGGTCTCCACCAACAGGGCCCGGCGGAAGGCGCCGCTGCCGGCGATGAGGACCTTGGTGGGTCGGCCGGCCTCGTGCGGCAGCGGGTGGTGCCGGTGCAGCGCGCGGGCGGCGACGTCGTCGACGTGGAAGTAGTCCAGCCGCAGCCGGCTGGATCCGGCGGCGCCGAGTCGTCGGGCCTGCAGCGACAGGCACATCTCGGAGTCGTGGACCAGGACGTAGACCCGAGGCGGTTGCCGTCGGTCCTGCACGAGGCGGCTGGCGGTGTTGGCGATCGCGTGGTTGCGGTCGTCGTCCTCGCTGCAGGCGTAGATGGTGTGGGCCCGGGACAGGCCGGCGCCGCGCAGCACCTGGGGGTTGGCCGGGTCGCCGATGACGCCGAGGTACCGGCGCAGGCGGTATTCCAGCGGCCCGAACGGTTCGGAGCGGACCACGACCACGCGTTCGCCGTCGGCGAAGAGCCGGTCGGCGAGCATGTGGGCGAACGGGGAGTCGCCGCAGACCAGGACGTGGCCGCGGGCGTGGCGGGCCCGCAGGCGGCGGCTCTCGGCGGCCAGCAGCAGCCGGCTGGCCTCGGCCACCGCGAGGAGGGTGAACAGCGGGGCGGCGAACCGGGCGACCTGCAGCTGCCACGGGTAGGGGCCGGCGTTCTGGAAGGGCTCGGCGCCGAAGACGAATAGCTGCAGGTCGTAGTAGAGCACGTCGTACCGGTCGTGTGCGGTGCCTGGCCGGGCCTCGAGCAGTCGGTCGAAGCCGATGTAGCCGAGGACGAAGGCGGCCAGTCCGATGACTCCGAACACGGCTCGGAGCCACCATTCGACCAGGTGGCGCGGGGCGGCGGCCGCGTCTGTCATGGCCCTCATGGTATTTGACGAGGTCGATCGAGCCGGTGCTCGGCGCGCCCTCGGACGGTCGGTGCGGGCTGTCGCCGACGGGCCGGAGCGACGGCCCGCGTACGGTCCGGGCGGGCCTGCTCAGCGGCGACGGCAGCGCCGCCCGGGTCGCCGGCCGTCGCGGCGGTGCCCGCCGCCGGGCGCGCGACGGTGGTGCCCCGCCGGCGCGGTCACGGGAAGTCGTCGGGTGCGGTGTCGGGCAGCGCGGCCAGCAGTTGCCCGGCCAGCCGGCGCACGGTGCCGTCGTCCTCCTGGCGGGCGAGCCGCCCGAGCACGGCCCGGGTCTGGCCGTCCCTGCTGTAGTGGCGGGTCAGTCCCAGCAGCGCGGTACGGCGGATCTCCCAGTCCTCGTCGTCGGCGAGCCGCAGCAGCAGCTCCTGCACTCCCACCCGGCCGGCCAGCGTGGCCCCGAGCTGCTCCACGGCGCGGCGCCGGACCTCGAGGTCCGGGTCGTCCCGGACCAGCCCCACCAGCAGCACCCGGACCTCCGGGTCGGCGCCGAAGTGCGCGCCGAGCGCGGCGGCGATGCGGGCGCGGATCGCCGGGTCCTGGTCCGCCAGGCGGCGCAGGAGCCGCAGCGTCACCGTCATGGATGCCGAGCCGCGCTCGGTGAGGCAGCACACCGCCGCGTCGAAGACGGTGGGATCGGTGTCCGAGTCGACGCACTCCAGCAGCACGTCGGTCACCACGTCGGGGTCCCCGTGCGCGCAGAGGGTCTGCACGGCGGCCAGCCGGATGCCGACGTAGCTGTCCCGGCGGGCCCGCCGGCACAGCGTCTCCGTCAGGGCGTCGCGGTCGCCGTGGTGGGCGAGCGCCTGGGCCGCCGCGCGCAGCACGTTCGGGTCGGGGTCGCGGCTGACCTGCTCGGCCAGGCACTCGAGCACCTCGGGGTCGGGTGGGTCGGCGAGGCGGGTGAGGCGGAGGGTGACCCGTAACCGGACGATCGCGTCGCGCTCCTGGGAGGCGCGGCTGATGAGCAGGTCGCGGGTGGCGTGGCCGAGCAGCGGCCGGCCGGTGAGCAGGTCGACGGCGGCGAGTCGGACGCTGGCGGTGGGGTCGCGGTCGGCCTTCTCCAGCAGCAGTTCCCCGGTGCGCAGGTCCGGGTAGGCCTCGGCCAGCGCGCGTACCGCGGCGAGGCGCACCGTCGCGTCGTCGTCGGTGCGGGCCGCGTGCGCCACCACCGTCCACGCGGTGTCGTCGGCGCGGTCCCGGTCGATCAGGGCGGTGACGGCGGCGGCACGCACGGCGGCGTCCTCGTCCTGCTCGACCTGATCGATCAGGCGGGCCCGGCAGCGCCCCTCGGGGTCGGGTACGAGCGCCAGCCGCTGCACGGCGACCGCGCGCAGCCGCGCGGAGGCGTCCGAGCCGGCCAGCTTCAGCAGGAGTTCGGTGCTCTCCGGGCTGGGCCGCCCGGGCAGCAGCTCGGTCACCACGCAGCGCCGCACCTCGTCCGGGGCGTCGCCGGTGACCCGCTGCAGCGCGCGGGTGCGGGCGGTCTCGGCGTGTTCCGGCATGGCGATCAGGCATCGCAGCGCGCACTTCACCACGCCGGGGTCGGTGTCGGTGGCCAGTAGCCGCTGCAGCGTGTCGGGGGCGTCCGGCAGCTCGGCGCAGCGGGTGCTGAGCACCGCGGCGGCGGCTCGCCGGACGGCGGCGGCGGGGTCGTCGGCGGCCTCGGCCAGCACCTGGCGGGCGTCCTCGGGCAGGTCGGTCCGGCCGGCGAGGGACTGCACCGCCAGCGCGCGCACCGCGAGGTCGGGTGAGCGCGAGAGGTCGCGCAGCACGTCGACGTGGTCGGGGTCGGTGCCGGTGCCGAAGTGCGCGACCAGGGCCCGCACGGCGGCCTGCCGCACGGCGGTGGAGACCTCGGCCTGCGCCTGGGCGAGCAGGAGGTCGCGGCATCGGCGGCGGCTGCGGCCGGGGGTGTCGACCCGGCCGGCGGTCTCGGCCAGCCCCGCCACCAGGGTGAGGTGGGCCTGCCGCTCGCGGCCCTGCCCGAGTTCGCGGACCAGTAGTTCCTCGAGTTGCTCCTCCGGGGTGGAGAGCACCGCGGCGATGCGGGTGGCGAAGGTGGAGCCGGAGCGCCAGCTCGTCCGCACGCCGCGACGGCGGTACCAGTGCAGGAAGGTCTCGCGGCCGGGCCAGCTCGGGCCGAGCGCCCGGATCGAGGGCAGCAGCTCCTGCTCGGTGAGCTCCACCAGGTTGGGGTCGTCGGCGGAGATGCCGTGTTCGACCAGCCGGACGATCTGGCGCAGCACCGCGTCGCCCGCGCCGGCGAGCTCGGCGGGTTGCGGCGCCTCCGCCACGCACTGCGCGGCCAGCACCAGGTTCCACGGTGGGCCGGCCAGGTTCAGCGGCGGCCAGGGCTGGTTGGCCTCGACGGCGAGCAGGGCGACCAGGTCGTTGGCGGTCTGGGCGGGCAGGGCGCTGGCGACCAGGCGGAGCACCTCGCGCCAGGACGGGTCGGCCCAGTGCTCCCGGAACAGCGCGCGCAGCTTGTCGAGGCCCCAGGCGTCCGGATCATGCTCGAACCTGTCCACGATCTCCTCTGCGCAGAAGAACTCCAGGAACGTGCGGTGCACGAACCCGAACAGCCGCAGTCCGTACCGTTCCAGGATGAAGCTTCGCTGTCGCAATTTGTCGATCATCGAGTAGGCCATCGCGAGCGCCCGCTCGTTCTCGAAACCGTAGAACGCGACGAGGTGGTCCCGGAAGACGCGCGCCAACTCGTCGGACTCGATGTAGTTGCCGGCCGGACCGGACTCCCGGAACTGCATCCAGTACGCGAGGTGGCGCACCAGCCGGCGCTTCGCCTGCAGGTCCAGCACCGGCACGTCGCCGTGGCTCTCCCGCAGCTGCTTGGTCACGTCCCACTCGGAGATCAGGACGTCGGTGACGTGCGCGTAGAGCCGGTGCCGGTTGCGGGGCAGCGGATGACCCCGGCCGACGATCGCCATGAGCATCAGCAACAGGGGGTTGCCGGCGATCTCGTGCATCGCTCGGGACCTGCGCACCACGTCGAGGATCTGTCGCCGCTGCCGGTCGGCCTCGACGGCCGGTGTGGGCATCACGTAGCGGTACCAGTTGCCGAGGAACTGGGCGATGCGCTCGTCGTCGAGATCCTCCAGGGTGAAGTGGTCGAAGCCCGCGTTGGCGAAGGTGTGCCGCAGGTATCCGGCCGCCCGGGACGTGACCATCGTCCGCACGCCCGGGTACTCGCCGGCGAACGTGGCGATCTGCGCGGCCACCTCCTCGCGCTGGGCGGGGTCGAACACCTCGTCCAGGCCGTCGAACAGGAACAGCGCCTGGCCGCCCTGACGCAGGTAGGCCTCCAGCAGCCCCTGGTCGATTCCGGCCAGCCCCTGCTGGTGGCGGTGGCCCACGTAGTCCAGCAGGCCGTCGCACCGCCCGTCGCCGCAGTGCGCGGCGTAGGAGCGCAGCTCGACGAGCACGGGCAGGTGCCGCTCCAACGCCGCCAGCCGGGGCTCGACGCAGACCCCGGCCAGCGCCAGCGCCAGGTAGCGGGCGGCGGCCGACTTGCCGGAGCCGGGGTCGCCGAGCAGCACGATCGCCCGCCGGGCGGGGTCGCACACCACGTCGAACAGGGCCAGCGCGTCCTTGGCCGCGTATTCCTCCCAGAGCCGCTCGACCTCCTCCGGGTCGACCACCCCGGGCAGCCCGCCGGCGTCCGCGTCGGTCGTCGAGCTGGCCCAGCGCCACCAGGCAAGTGGCATCTCGGGCCGGGTGTCCTCGTGCACGCGGGGCTCCACGAACATCTTCGGCAACCCGACGGTCAGATATCCGATGGTGGGGCGGGGCGAGACCGCTTCCAGCGCGACGGCCTGGTATCTGAGTGCCAACTGTTTGTGGTACTGGCTGCGGACGGCCTCCGGCAGATGGGTGTCCGGATCGGCGGGCTCGCGTGCCGGGGACCGGCCGCTGCGCACCTCGGCCAGCGCCATGGTCACCTTGGCGGAGAGGTCGTCCACGCCGGAGAAGAAGGCGCAGAGGTGGCGCTCCTTGAGCTCCCGGCGCAGCGCGAGGATCTGCTGCCAGTCGGCGTCCCGGTCGATCATGTCGACCGGCCACGGGGTGTCCTCCGCGAGCAGGAAGATCAGGCAGGGTTTTCCGGCCGCGAGCGCCTCGCGGTATTCCAGCTCGGTGATGGAGGATTCCTGGCCGGGCGGCCGGAACCCGTATCGCCAGGCGAAGAGCCCCACGTAGAGGTCACAGCGGCGCACGTCGGCCAGGCAGCGTTCCAGCGGGGGCCGGATGTCGGCCCCGTACGCCTCCATGGCGACGTCCTCGATTTCCAGACGACGTGCCACGACGTGCACGGCAGCACGATATTCCAGCAGGTCCTTTTGGGTGGCCGAAATGTATACCTTCATGAACGGCAAACTCCAGGGGGTGGCTGGCGACCGCACCAATGAAAATATCAGCCACCGTCACATCTCCACTGGCCCGTGAACGCCCGCAACCCCCGTCACGCATGGGATTCCCGCGAACCGTGGGCTTATGATGTCCGCAGGGCAGATCGGAATCCGGTCGGACCGAATCCGGTGCTCGCGAGGAGTGTGGATAATTCCGCACGGACCCGTGTCGGTGCGGGTCACGGCGGTGGACGTCAATCACCATGGGACCGCGTTCCGCGAGGCGACCGCGGACTGGTGCCGGCGATGCGGAGGAAGCCATGCTCACGGTGGGTGAGGTGCACACCAGCCTGCTGCAGCACAGCACGGCGCTGGCCCAGGAGCAGAGTGCCGAGGTGCTCAGCCTCGTCGAGGGCGAGGTCGTGCTGACCTCCCGGCGCCCCTCGCTCTACGCGGTGTCGCCCGACGTCCGCACCGGCGTGGACTGCTGGCTGCCCAGCGCCAGGAAGCGCCAGCTCCGTGGGGTGGGTGCGGTGGTCACCCGGGCCATCGTCACCGGTGGCCGGATCGTGCAGGCGTCCTCGGTCATCCAGGTCGTCGCCGGGGAGCGCCGCCGGCCCTGGTCGCACTATCTGGCCAATCCCGGCGTGCTCGAGACGGTCGGCAAGCTGGACGCCGCGGACCTCAGCGCGGGCTTCCTGCGCGGCAACAACGCGGACGTGCTGAACCTGGAGGCGATCACCGGCCGGGTGCTCGACGGCGTGCAGATGTCCGACCTGCTGGACCGGCACCCACCACTGCGCGCGGCGCGCACCCGGCTGCGCTGGACCGCGCAGGTGGACCAGCAGCGGGACGTCTCGGCGGTGGTCACCGTGGACTCCCCCACGCTGCGCACGGTCGAACTCGTGGTCGGCCCGCAGGACGTGCCGGCCGCCGTGGCCGGCCTCTGCGAGGACCTGGCGCTGCACGACTGGCTGCTGACCATGCTGTCGTCCCTGGTGGAGGCCGCGGTCACCCGGCCGGCCTCCGGGCAGGAGCACATCGAGCGGCTGCGCCCGGTGCTGGAGCACCTGCTGCACCTCTGGCTGCCCGGCGCCCGGGTCCACCCGCGGCTGCGGCCCGTCTGGGACCGTCTGGAGCAGGTGCCCGGATTCAGCCGGCAGTGGAAGTCGTCGGTGAACTGGATCCGGGACCAGATCAGCGTGAACAACATGGCCCTGCTGCGCGACCTCGCCGACCGGGTGTCGGTGCGGCAGCCGTGCGGGCGCTGACTCGCACTCACTCGCCGATGAACACGTAGCTCAACCGGTCGACGAGCTCGGTGGGCAGGCGCAGGCCTTCGCCGCCGGCCCGCTTCGCGACCTGCTGGGCGACCTCCGGTGGCACCGCCACCTGGCCGAGGATGGTCCGTACGGCCAGCTCCACCGGCAAATACTGCGTGTCCATCAGGGTCAACGTGCGGTACGCGCAGAACGGCGCGGCGGCCGGATTCAGCTGGACGATCGCCGGCAGCTCGTCCCAGTCGGTGGGCAGCTCGCCGGTGAGCTGGCACGGCTGCCTGATCGTCTCGCCCCGGTGCCGTAGCACGCCGAGCCGGGTCAGCTGCCAGACCGACGCGAGCAGCGCGCAGGCCCACACCCGGGCGTTCGCCCCGTCGGACCACAGCTCGATGTCGACGAAGATCGAGTGCTGAGGGTCGCCGGACTGCAGCGGCGGCGACCACGGACGCGGCAGGGTCATCGCCGGCGCGTCCACGTGCCCGGGCGACCGCTGACCGTTGGACAGCCAGCCCGACTCGCTCAGCGGCGGGCGGCTCCCGGTGGTGTGCCGGGGCGGTTCCACCACCAGCGTGTCGACCACCAGCTGGGCCAGCTCGACACCGTCGTGCCGCGCGAAACTGGACTCCCGGGCCACGTAGTCCACCGTCAGGCCGTGCTCCGCCGCGGCGCTCTGCACCTGCGGGATCACCTCGCGGGGGGTGCCGAAGCGGTGGAAGTAGTCGTCCACCAGGAAGCAGGTACTGATCCGGGGCTGCCGGTGCGGGGCAAGCCCCCGGCGGGCCAGCGCCGGGATGGCGGCGGACCAGTCCGCGATCCGCTCGAACTTGCGCCGCAGCTCCTGGCACCCGTCGCCGAAGTCCTCCGCGTAGAAGTGCCCCAACTCCACGGACAGATGCGAGTACGCCACGCTCTCTGTACGTCGCACCGCAGCCGCCTCCTGGAACCTGACATCCACGCCAATCACACGGTCTCCCATGCCGTCTCGTCGAAGAGCTTCTCGGTCAGGTCCACGAAGGCGTCCACCGTCCTGACGTTCGCGATCTTGCTCTGCACGTCGTGGTCCGAGATGAGCTGCTCGCGCCACTGCAACAGGGGATCCAACGGCACCGCGCCGAACAGCGTGGTGCGCCCGACGCCCCGCCGTCGGGCCAGTTCCGACAGTTCCGCGTCGCACTTGCGCAGGAATGCCTGCTGCGCGAGGTCGAGGTGGCCGACCTCGGGGCCGCGTGAGTCGATCACCGCCGTGCGGACGAACCGCAGCGACTCCCGAAGCTGCTCCGGCTCGTGGCCGTACTCCTTGCCCATGGCCACGATCCCGCCCGCCTCGAAGGCCAGATCCGCGGCGGCGGTGACGTGCTGGGGAGTCCACCGGTGGAAGACCAGCCAGCGGGCGGTCACCTTGCGCAGGGTCGCGATGGCGGTGGCCGCCAGCGCGATCTGGCTGGCGTACGACCGGCCGGCGCTGAGGTCGACCAGGGTCAGGTCGAACTCCTCCTCCAGGCGGAGGAAGAGCTCGGCGCAGCGCTTGGCGATGTCGTTGGTGAAGCCGAACTCGCTGCCGTTGCGCTGCCCGGGCAGGAGCACCAACGGGCCGGACCCGATGGGCCGCTGACGCAGGCTGGCGCGTTCCGACGTGCCCCACACGTCCAGTTGCTCGGGGGACGGGATCTCGCCGCGCAGGTAGCGGTGCAGGCCGCCGCCGTTGGGGCCGTTGCCCTCCACGCCGTTGACGGCCTGCGGGATCTGGAACGTGATGCCCGCCGTCGGCGAGCCGAAGTCGTAGTCCAGGTAGCAGGTGGGGCGGCCGGACAACGCGCTGCGGTAGGCGATGTTCGCCGCGGTCACCGATCGCCCGGTGCCGCCCTTGTGGGACGTGACGAAGACCAGCATTCAGATCCCCTCGCTGGCCTTCTGCTGACCGGTGGCGATGTCGTTGAGCAACAGCAACAGGGCGTTCGCCAGGGCGGCGGCGGTGCCGGGGCGTTCGTCGACGAGCAGCTGCGCCCGGCGCAGGCTGGCCCGGATGCTGCGCATGCTGCGCTGCATCGCCTCACCGGCGAAGGTGCCCCGCATCAGCTCCCGGTCGAACAGGTATTCGGCCTCGTCGATGAGATCCTGCGCGTACGAGACGAGCCGGCCGGCCCGCGGGAACGGCCGCTCCCAGAGCAGCTCACCGGCGGTGACAAGTGCCTCCACCACCCGCTGCGTCAGATACCAGGAGGGTGCGTCCGGCTTCGGCGCCAGGCCGGGGAAGGCGCCGCCGGCGTGGTCCCACAGCCCCCGGTGCTGACCGTCGGGGATGCGCCGCAGCAGCAGGTGGTCCCACACCTCGTCGGCCAGCTCGAGAAGCTCGCTGCGCCCCCGGGCGTTGCCCAGCAGACCGGCGACCGTGGCGGCCCGCTGGAGCAGCACCGTGGAGTACTCGTTGACGTTCCACGTCATGATCGGCTTCGACGTGTCGTCGTTCAGGGTCACCCGCTTGCCCGGAGCGTGCAGGAGCAGCGCCGGCTCGTCGAGCGAGGCACGCCGGGTGATCCGGGCCCGCTGGGCCAGCTCCACCAGCACCGAGGCGATCCGGCCGAACTCCTCGTCGCCGCCGCGCCCGCCGGCGATCAGACCCTTCACCGCCAGGGACGTGGCCTGGAGGGTGTAGTAGTCGGTCCGGTCGCCGTCGGTCGTCCGCCAGGGGATGTCCTCGATGGGCCACCGCCGTCGGTTGTCGAACGTCGCCACCGTCGCCCAGTAGGTCCGGGTCAGCTCCCAGCGCAACTGCAGGGCCCGGGACAGCCGCTGCTGTTCCTCGTTGAGCAGCCCGAGCA
The DNA here is from genome assembly GCF_053602615.1 of Micromonospora sp. NPDC004336. Lineage (NCBI taxonomy): Bacteria > Bacillati > Actinomycetota > Actinomycetes > Micromonosporales > Micromonosporaceae > Micromonospora > Micromonospora sp. NPDC004336. Next base: position 17,784 of record NZ_JBSGDY010000074.1, on the reverse strand, counting down.
GTCGGGTGCGTTCGGAGTTCAGGTCCTCGATGGCGTCCATCGCGATGACCGTGAAGTAGAGATAGGGGGCGTTCTCCGCCGAACCCTCGCGTTGCAGGCCGGTCGGCTCGGTGGTCGGGACCTCCTCGGCCCCGGAGATGATGCCCCACGACCAGCCGCACTCGAACAGCATCTCGCTGCTGTCCAGGTCCTCCGTCACCCGGCCCGACCCGATGACCACGCTGCGCAGGCTGGCCATGGTCTCCCGCAGCTGTTCGCGCAGCGCGGCCACCACCTCGCGGCGCGGCAGCTCGTCCTGGTTGATCATGTCGCACAGCCGCTGGCCGTACTCGTCGGTGGAGGTGAAGACGAAGGTGCTGAAGCTGCGGAGCAGGCCGACCATGGCGGCGGTGAGCCGCACGCTGGCCATCTGGTCGAGGGCGTCCAGCTGCGCCAGCAGGTCGGGGCGCTTCGTGGTGCCCCGGTAGACCTTGACGAAACCGATCGTCGCCAGCGTGAGCGTGACGGACACCGCGAACGAGTCGACGATGTCCACCGCGCGTTGCTCCTCGGTGAGCTCCGGGCCGCCGTCGAGCGGGGTCAGGTAGCTGCCGCCGCTGAAGATCGGGGTGCCGGTCTCGTCCGTGTAGCGGGTGAAGTAGTCGCTGATCACACTGATCATCCGGCGGGGAATCTCGATGGCGCTGCCGAGCGGGCTGAGCGCCTCGATCACCTCGTCGTCGGCGCGATCCGGATCGTCGAGCGACAGCACGGGAACCCGAGCCGCGGGGAGCAGCAGGGTCAGCAGCTGCTCGGCGTCGCTGATCGAGTTGCTGCCACTTCGGCCGCCCCAGTGCCATTCGCCGTTTCGCCAGCAACTACGCACCGTTGCCCGCCAGATGTCGAGGATTTCCTGGCGTGGCTGTATCCGCACGATTCACCGCCGTCTGCTGTGGTCGTCGAGTCAAAACCGCTGATGGTGCCGTTCACACGATGATCTACGGTGCTCCACAATGACGTGCACCAACATGGTAGCGGGCCCGTCGAGTGCCGCTCGAACAGCTTCGATGGCGCGTGTCGGCAACGCGACCGTCGGGCGTGACGTGAATGCGCGTGCCGGTGGGCCGAACGAATTTCACGGTGAACTCCTCCTGAGGTCGGGCATCGGCGCACGTCAGGGCCGCCCGGGGTCGTCGAGCCGTTCGAGGTCGGCGCGGACGTCCTTCATGTCCGGATGGTTGAGCCGCTCGAGCAGGACGAGTGCCTCGCGCAGGCACTCGCGGGCCCCGTCGAGGTCGCCGGTGCCGCGGCGGGTGTCGGAAAGATGCCGCAGGATGTCGACCTCGTTGAACCGGTCGTCGAACCGGCGGACCAGCTCCAGCGCCCGCTCGTAGCACCGGACGGCCGCCGCGTGCTCGCCGAGGCAGTGGTGGGCGTAGCCGAGGCTGTCCCACGCGCCCGCCTCGGCGTGCCCGTCGCCGATCTCCTGGTTGAACACCACGGCCTGCGCGCAGAACGTGAGCGCCTCCCGGTGATCGCCGAGCATGGAGTGCAACCAGCCGAGGTTGTTCAACGCCATCGCCTGCCCGGGGCGGTGGTTGATCTCCTGGTAGAGCCGCAGCGCCTGCTGGTTGTGGTCCAGTGCCTGCGCCCAGTCGCCCCGCTGGTGGCAGATCCAGCCCAGGGCGCGGGCCGTGTCGGCCTGCCTGGCCGCGTCGCCCAGGTCGCTGAAGAGCCCGAGCGCCCGGCGCTGGTGGTCGTACGCGTCGTCGAGCAGCCCGAGCTGGGTGGCCGCCAGCCCCAGGCTCCGCAGGGCGTGGGCCTGCCGCAGCCGGTCGCCGAGGCGCCGCGCCGCGGTCGACGCCAGCCGCTGGGTGGCCGTCCAGTCGGGCCAGTGCCCCTGGTAGTCGAGGAAGGTCTCCAACGACCACGCGAGCTGCCAGGTGTGCTCGTCGAGGTCGTTGTCGGCCGCGTACCGCAGGGCGGCGAGCAGCATCGCGTGCTCCCGCGCGAACCACGCCAGGGCGTCGGACCGGTCGGCGATCTCCGTGACGGCGGCGTCGGCGGGCAGGGGAATCGGCGGCACCACCGGCTCCCGTTGCGGGTCGAGCAGCCGCGACGCGTGCTGGGCGACGCACAGGTAGTGCTCGAGGAGCCGGCGCAGGGCGGCGTCCCGTAGCGGGGCCGGGTGGTCGTGGCGGGCGCGGTCGGCGGCGTACAGGCGGACCAGATCGTGCAGGCGGTAGCGCTCGGGCCGGTGCTGCTGGACCAGGTGGGCGTTCTGCAACCTCTGCAGCAGCAGCCGGCAGGGGCCGGGCGGCAGCCCCGCGAGGCGGGCGGCGGGCGCGAGCCCGATCTCGGGCCCGGGTGCCAGGCCGAGCAGGCCGAACAGCCGGGCCGGCTCCGGATCGAGCCGGTGGTAGGAGGCCGCGAAGACCGTCCGCAGGTCGGCGGTCAGGTCGCCCGCGTTGAGGGCGTCCAACCGGGTGGCCTCCTCCCGCAGTTCCTCGGCCACAACGCGCAGCGGCAGGTCCGGCTGCGTGGCCGCCCGGGCCGCAACGATGCTCAACGCCAGCGGCAGCCCGCCGCAGCGCCGGACGATCTCCTGGAGGCTGTCGGTCTCCACCGTCGTGCGCTGCCGGTTGAGCAGGCGGGACAGCAGATCGTGGGCCTCCTGCTCGTCGAGGACGTTGAGGCCGATCCAGCGGGCGCCGGAGGTGGCCACCAGCCCGCCTAGCCGCAGCCGGCTGGTGACGACCGCCACGCATCCCGCGCTGCCCGGCAGCAGCGGGACGACCTGCTCGGCGTCGTGGGCGTTGTCGAGCACGACCAGCATCCGCCGGCCGGCCACCAGACTGCGGTAGAGGGCCGCCTGGGCGTCCGTGTCCGCCGGGATCGACTCCGCCGGCACCCGCAGCGCGTCGAGGAAGCCGCGGAGGGCGACCAGGGGCGACATCGGGCCGGCGGGGTCGAACCCGCGCAGGTTCACGTAGAGCTGCCCGTCCGGGAAGCTGGCCAGGTTGTCGTGGGCCCAGCGCAGGGCGAGGGCGGTCTTGCCGACGCCGGCGGCGCCGCCCACCACGCACACCGCCACGGAGCCCGGATCGTCCCGCGGATCGAGCACCCGGCCCAGCTCCGCCAGCTCTCTCTCCCGCCCGGCGAACACGGGCGGCGGCGCGGGCAGCTGATGCGGCACCGGGGTGCCGCCGACCGCGACCGCCCCGGCCGCCGGCCCCGGCGTCGTCGCGTCGCCCCGGAGCACGTCCAGGTGCAGCCGCCGCAGCTCCGGCGTCGGGTCGACGCCGAGGGACTCGGCGAGGCGACGGCGCAGCTCGTCGAACTGGTGCAGCGCGTCGGCCTGGCGGCCGGAGCGACTCAACGCGAGCATGAGTTGACCGACCAGACGCTCGTCGAACGGCTGCTGCTCGACGCAGCTCGTCAGGTGGGGCACCAGCTCGGCGTGCCGGCCGTGGCGCAGCGCCAGGTCGACACGGTCCCGGTCGGCTGCGGTCCGTTCCCGCTGCAACGTCTCCCGCAGGCCGGCCGCCCACGGCGTGTCGATGTGGGCCAGGGGGGTGCCCCGCCACAGCCGCAGCGACTCCTCGAAGATCCGCAGCGCCTGCTCGGGGTCGGGTGTCCGCCGGGCCAGGGCCGCCAGCCGGGTGAACCGGTGCAGGTCCACGGAGTCGGGGTCGACGGCCAGCAGGTAGCCACCGGCCTGGCGGTTGATCAGCACCTCCGCGCTGGGCGCCAGGCAGCCACGCAGCCGCGACAGGTAGCTGTAGAGCGTGGCCAGGGGCCGGGACGGACGGCGGTCGCCCCACACCCGGTCGATCAGCTGCTCGACCGGGACGATCCGGTTCGCGTCGACGAGCAGTGCGGCCAGGACGGACTGCTGCCGGACGTGGCCCAGGTCGACCGGCTGGTCGTCGATGTGCGCGCGAAGGTCGCCGAGCAGGCCGAATTCGACCGCCACCCGTGCCGCTCCTGTTCCGGCCCCGCCTCGGAGAGCCCCGTCGTCGGAGGCGTTCAAGCCCCGTCCAAGGATTGTCCAAGATGGACGTGCTACGACGCTGACCCCTGTCCACGGATCGGGATTCGCCGTCCAAGGTTTGCTCCACGTTTGCGAAGGCACGCCGCGGCACCTTGGTCGCAGGGCTCGACGGGATCTCCCGTCCGGCCCCGAGCCGATCGATCCGTGAAGGAGGTGAACCGAAGTGTCGAAGCCGCAGAGCACCCTCGCCACGCTCCGCACCCCGAAGTCGGGCCAGCCGATGGTCAAGGCGGTGGGGTGTGGCATCTGCTGGGCCAGCGCCTGGGCGCCGTTCGTGGCGGCCTGCGTGGGCCCGCCGCCGTACTCGCAGGCCCTCTGACCGGCAGACCGGGCCGATCGCCCGACGCGGTCGAGGCTGCGCGGTCGATCGGCCCGGGAACCCCGCATCCGTCCGCCGCCCGTCGGCGACTCCCGAATACCGAGGTGAACCGATGACATCGGCCGTCGCGGCGGAGGCAGTGGCCACGCCGCCCGTTCCCGAAGCGCCCCTGCCCGACTGGGGAATCCACCTGCAACCGGTCGGCGGTCTGCTCGTCGACCGTCGCAGCCTCAACTATCTGCGCCTCAGCGGCGAGGCACTGGAGATCGCCCTGCAACTGGCCCGCACCGGAAGCCTCACCCGCACCGCCCGGGTCCGGGCCGGCCTGAGCGGACGCGATCCGGCCGTCGTCGAGGCCGAGCTGGTCGACGCCCTGGGCGGGTGGGGAGTCACCCGGTCCTGGTTGGCCGGCGGCATCGACCGCCCGCTGCGGATCTCCGGCTCGACGGACGCGTACCTGCCGCTGCTGGCCTCGCTGCAGCTCACCAACCGCTGCAACCTCGCCTGCTCCTTCTGCTACGCGAGCTCCGGCCGGCCCCTGCCCGGGGAGCTGACCGCCGACGACTGGACGAAGGTTCTCGAACGACTGTCGGGGTGCGGGCTCGCCGCGGTCACGCTCACGGGCGGCGAACCGACGATCGCGCGCGACTTCCGGCGCATCCTGGTGACGGCCAGCGCCCTGGTGGACCACGTCGACGTGTTCACCAACGGCCTGCACTGGGCGGACGACCTGGTCGCCCTCGCGGCGGCCTGCGGCAACGTCCGCGCACAGATCAGTCTCGACGGGCTCGCCGAACGCCACGACCTGATCCGCGGGCGCGCCGGAGCGTACGCGGAGTCGCTGCGCACCATCCGCCGGCTGACCGACGCCGGCCTGCCCGTGATCGTGGCGATGACCGTCACGCCCGCCAACCACGGCGACGTGGGCGCGGTCCTCGCCGAGGTGGACGCGGCCGGCGCCCGCCTGTTCCGGGCCGGCCGGGTGGTGCCCGTCGGGCGCGGCGACCAGGAGGGGTTCTCGCTCTCGCCGGCCCAGGTCGCGGCGGTGAACCGGCAGTTCAACGAGACCGTCGTGACGAACGTCGAGGCCCTCGGCTGGGACAGGTGCGGCGACCTGGGCGAGCAGTTGGCGCCGACGGGCCTGCCGGTCGAGTTCCTGACGCCCGGATACCTCAGCTGGCACGTCCGCGCCGACGGCCGGGTGACGCCCTGCCAGATCGAGGCGGAACCGCTCGGCCGCATCCTCGACGAACCGCTGGCCCGGATCGGCGGCGTGGACCGGCTCGACGAGGTGCGCTCCGTGGCCCGGGGCTGTCAGTGCATCCGCCGGCTCAACCCGACCAGCGACGTGGACCTGCCGTTCGGGCTGACCCCGGGCGCGCCCCGAGGCTGCTGCGGCGGGGCGGGGCGGAACGCGGGGGGCACGCCATGTTCGAGCTGATCGGGCTGGGCGCCACCGGCCTCGTCTTCGTCGCGCTCTTCGTCGCGCTGCGGGGGCGGGCGTACCCGGTGGAGTCGTTCCCCGAGCTGGTCGACGCCGACGGCGCCGCCGCCCAGGCCGCGACGGCGGTCCGCCGGCTCTGCGGCCTCGACGTGCACGCCTGGCCGCACTTCGCCGTCCTGCACGTCGACGACGTGGTCGACCGGCTGCACCAGCTGGGGCGCGCCGAGCAGCAGCGGGAGTTCCTGGCCAGGTGGGGCCTGCAGGCGTCCTGGCGGGTCCGCTTCATCGCCGCCGACGGCAGCGTCCTGGTGGGGCTGTCGCCGCGCGGGGAGGTGATCCTGCTCGACATCACCGGCGACGTGCACGATCGGGTGGTCGCCGCCGCCGGCGCCAAGGCCTCCGCGGGCGACCCGGACGCCCGTCACGACGACCTGCGTCGACGGCTGGGCCGCCCGGGGGGCGCGTGGGAGAACGCCCGGCCGGTCGGCGCCGGCTACCGGCGGCGACACGACGAGTCGACGCAGCGCAGCGAGCGGTTCCGCGCGGTCGGCCCCGACCTGCGTGTCGACCTCGAGGTGGACACGGTCGGCGACGCGGTCGTCCGGATCGACTCCGCGGTGCAGCTCACCAGCGACGAACTGCCGTCGCTGGAGCGTGCGGAACAGCGGGAGACGCTGGCCGGCGCCGGGGCGCTCCTCGGCTCGGTCCTGGCGTTGGTCGGCGGCGTCGCGGTCCTCGCGTTCGCCGGCGGTGACGCCGAACCGTGGCTGGCCGCGGTCCTGGGCGCGCCGGTCCTGCTGGCGGTCCTCGCCGGCGAACGCAGCCGGTTCCGCTTCGCCGCCGTGCACGGCTACGAGGGGACCGGGACCTGGGCCGCCTTCCGTGCCGTGAACGCCCTGACCACGGTCGTCACCGCGGCCACCCTCGGCGGGGTCGTGGTGGTCGCCGCCCTCGCCGGCTCCCTGGTCGCCGACCGGGTCGGCGTGCCCACCACCGCCGACCTCGGCCGGCAACTGGCCTGGGGCGCCTGGCTGGCGGCCGGTTGGCTGGGGCTCTCGGCGACGGGATACGCGCTGCTGAACCGGTCCGGGCTCGCCCGGGTCACGCCGAATCCGGACCGGCGTTCGCTGCGCACGGTCGGACTGGACGTGCCGCACATCCTGTCGCTGACCGCGCAGAGCGCCGTCGGGGAGGAGGCCGTCTTCCGGCTGCTGGCGGTCCCGGTCGTGTTCTGGCTGACCGGCCAGCCCGTGCTGGCCGCGGCCGTCGCGGCGGTGCTGTGGGCCGGCACGCACAGCGGCGGCATGGTCCGCCCCCGCTGGATCCGCTTCGCCGAGCTGACCCTGATCGGTCTGACGCTCGGGCTGACGGTCGTCCACGTCGGCTTCGTCGCCGCGCTGACCGCCCACGCGCTCTACAACCTGACCGTGCTCAGCTCCCCCCTGATCGGCGTGCGGCGCCGCGAACCCCGCCCCGACGCCAGGGCCGACGACACCGCCTCGCCGTCGGGACGGCTCCGGTCGGCGTCCGCGCCCGCCGGGGCCTGAGGCGTCCCGACGCACCGGCAGCGCCGTCCACGGGTCGGCGCTGCCGCAGGCCCATCCGCGGAATCGAAGAGACCAACCAGGAGCATCGATGCGTACCGTTGACCCCCCTCGTCCGACCTCCGTTCCGCCGCCGGAATCCTCGCCGGAGACCGAACCGGTCACCGCCGCCGGCCCGGACGACCCCCGCGCCCCGGCGTCGACCGCCGCAGCGCAGCGGCCGGCGCCCCTGGCCGCCGTGTTCGCCCTGCTCCGTCCGCACCGGGCCACGCTGGCCGGCACCACACTGCTGGGCCTCTGCTCGGCCGCGCTCGCGCTGGCGCAGCCCATCCTCGCCATGCGGACCATCAACGCCACCCTGCTCGGCCGCCCGGTCGCCACCCTCGCCGCCTGGCTGGTGGTCCTCTTCCTCGCCACGGCGGTCGTCTCGGCGGTCCAGAGCTACCTCCTGCAGCGCGGCGGGGAGGCGCTGGTCCTCCAGATGCGTCTCGGCCTGGTCCACCGGCTGCTGCGGTTACGCATGCCCGAGTACGACCGGCTGCGCACGGGCGACCTGCTGGCGCGGGTCGGCGCGGACACCACCCTGCTGCGGGCGGTGGTCGCGAACGGGCTGGTCAGCGCGGTGACCGGCCTCGCCTCGCTCGCCGGCGCGGTGGGCTTGATGCTCTGGCTGGACTGGTACCTGTTCGTGTTCGTCGCCGCCTCGGTGCTGCTCGGCGCGTCGATCGTGGGCGTGGTGCTGATCGGCATCCGCAAGTGGTCCGAGCGGGCGCAGGGGCGGGTCGGCATGCTCATCGCGGATCTGGACCGTGCTCTGGGTGCCATGCGCACGGTGCGCGCGGCCCGCGCCGAGGAGCGCGAGACCGCGCGGATCGGCGAGCGGGCGCGGGGCGCGTACGAGGCGGGCATCCGGGTGGCGCGGCGCGAGGCCGCGGTGGGCCCCGCCGTCTCGCTCGCCGCGAACGGCTCGTTCCTGCTGGTGCTCGGTCTGGGCGGGGCACGGGTGGCCGGCGGTCACCTGGACATCGGCCAGTTCGTGGCGTTCCTGCTCTACGTGTCGTACCTGCTCATGCCGCTGGTGTCCGTGTTCGTCGGGGCGGTCGCCGTGCAGAAGGGCCGGGCCGCGTTGCGCCGGATCGACGAGGTGATGGTCCTCCCGCTGGAGGAGCCGGACGGTCCCCGGCCGGCGCCGGCCACGCCGGACGCGGCGGCGGACACGCCCGCCCTGGAACTGCGTGCCGTCCGGTTCGGCTACGCTCCCGGCCGCGAGGTGCTCGACGGCCTGTCGTTCGTCGTGCCACGGCACCGCCACACGGCCCTCGTCGGCGCCTCGGGGGCGGGAAAGACCACCGTCCTGTCCCTGGCCCAGCGGTTCTACGAGGTCTCGGCGGGGCAGATCCTGCTCGACGGACGCGACATCGCCGCCGTGCCCCGCCACGAGCTGCGGGCCGCCGTCGGGTACGTGCAGCAGGAGACCCCGTTGCTCGCCGGCACCCTGCGCGACAACCTCACCTACGCCTGCCCGGACGCGAGCGACGACGACCTGGCGGAGGTGCTCCGGCTGACCAACCTGGAGACGTTGGTGGACCGGCTGCCCGAGGGGCTGGACACCGAGGTCGGCGAGCATGGCGGCATGCTCTCGGGTGGCGAGCGCCAGCGGGTCGCCATCGCCCGGGCCCTGCTGCCTCGGCCGCGCCTGCTGTTGCTCGACGAGCCGACCGCGCACCTGGACACGGCCAACGAGGAAGCGCTGGCCCGCCTGCTGCGGGACATCTCGGCCTCGTGCACGGTGCTGACGGTCGCGCACCGTGACTCCACCATCCGGGCCGCCGACCAGATCATCATGATCGAGGCCGGCCGGGTGGCCGAGGTCGACGGCGGCTCGCCGCTGTCGACCGGCTGCCAGGATCTCGCCGTCACCGCCCTGCGCGGCCCCGGGCGCTCCCCGGTGCGGGGCGTGGCGGCCGAGGACGGCGGTGGGGCGCTGTCGGGACGAATCGCCGGCTGACCCTCCCGCCGACCGCCCCGGGACGCCGTGGCGTCGCCCGGGGCGGTCGGCGGGAGGGCGGCTCCGGCAGGAGCACGGGCTGCGCGAGGGGTACGGCGGCGAGCCGGCCCGGGCGGGGCGGGTGCTCCCCGATGGCGGTCAGCCGTCGTTCCAGCGTCTCGTGCCGCCGCGCGTGCGGCCGGTGGCCAGCAGCATGCCCACGTACCCGTCGCGCAGCGGCGGCGTCAGGCTCACCTCGTGGACGTCCAGGTCGTACGCGCCGGCCGCGATGCCGGCCACCACCTCGGCGCGCTGCAGCGCCACGGCGGGGAACGTGCGCGGGCCGACGCTGTAACCGTGGGAGCCGAGCATCACCGCCACCGCGAAGGGCGAGTGGGGCCGCAGGGCGTCGAGGAACCGGCCGATCGCGTGCTCAGCCTCCACCCGGTCCGCGGATATCGAGCAGGCCACGAAGAACATGGTGCCCGCGTCCCAGGTGTGTCTCGGCACGTCGAAGACGCTGGCCCGCAGCACCCGGCCCACCCGCGCCAGGCGACTGCGCGGATCGGTCAGCGCCGCGTACGCCGGATGCTCCGCACACACCTGCCAGTACGGGTCCCACAGCTCGTCGTAGCTGTCGACCTGCCTGCGCAGCCAGTTCACGTTCGACGTCGACCAGTCGCACAGGTCGACCCTGCGGGCGAACGGCAGCAGCGACAGCGCCGGGTAGAGGTTCGCTCCCGACCCCACGTCGACGCAGTCGGCGTCGGCGAGCCTCGCCCCGGCGAAGAAGTCCCTGGTGCGGCGGAGGAGCTCCCGATCGTCGTCACGCAGGACCGCGTAGTTGTGCCGAACGTACGCCTGGGGGTCGAAGCCGTCCCACTCGACGTCGGAGTTCGACGGCAGCGGGGAGCGGATCGGTGGGGGTGGGGCCGACGACTCGCAACCGCCGCCGGCCGGGGTCAACGCCATGGACGGACCTCCATCGATGTCGGCGGGTCACATCGGTCGCCGTTGCTGCGCGCCTCGTCTCGCCGCCCATTGTGCATCGAAGGCGGTGTAAGTCCGCAAGCAGCGGGGCTGCCGCCGGCTCCGGCGTTCGACGGCCAGCCGGCGTCCGCTGCGACCTCCCCAGTTCACCCGGCTGAGGCACCTGGTCGACCCGCTCTGACGGACATCCGATATCGCGACGGCTTGACGTGTGGCCCCGCCCCGCCGGCCCGTCGTCGGACACGCCCGCGAGCGGACCGGTCGGCGACTGCGCGCCGGTGTCGGGCGGCCCGTCCCTAGCGACGACCGCTGTCGACGGTCAGGGCGTCGAGTACGCCGGTGACGTCGAGGACCCGGCGGACCTGGGAGCTGCGGACCTGGGGGCTGGGGTTGTTCGCCTCCATCGTGGACTCGTCGACCCTACCCGCGGCCCTTCGGCCACGGCGGGCCCTACGGCGGGTCCGCCGGTCCGGTGGTCAGATCCGCGCTCACGGTGGCGGTGACCCCGTCCGGCCCGCGGTCCAGAGTCAGCGCGCCGGTCAGCTGCCGGGCCAGCCAGAGCCCGCGCCCGCCCGGCACGTCCGGCGGTGGCAGCTCCACGGGAAGGTCCGCCCCGCTCGCGCCGTGGTCGCTGACGGCGCAGACGAGCCGGGCGCCCACCCGGCGGAGCTCCAGGTGCCCCGACCCGCCGCCGTGGCGTACCGCATTGGTCGACAGCTCGTAGGCCGCCAGCACGAAGTCGTCGCCGTCGTCGCCGGTCAGACCCGCTGCGGCGACGCGCGCGGCCAGCAGGTGCCGCAGCGCGGTCACCGTCGCGGCCGTGAAGTGCTGCGACAGCAGCACGACCGGCCGGCCGGGATCGAGGCTCGCCTCGTCCCCCTCACCGAACTGTCCGCCGTCCATGGCCGGCAGGCTACCCGTCGCCGACGAACACGCGACCGTTGCATGAGGGCAAGTATCCGCAGGTCACGCCCGTGGAGCCGGGGTTGCGGTCCTGCTCCGCAGGACGTACGCCAGCGGCACGCGCCGGGCGGACCGGCCATCCGCAGGCGCCGTCCGGGCGGGGGCCGGTGGCCGCCACGACCGGGCCGCCCCGTGGCCTGACCGCGGGCTACGCCGCGCCCGCCGCCGGTCAGCCCGTCATCCGAAGCCGTACCGCCGGATGGGCAGCTCCCGGTCGCCCGTCGCGAGCCGGATGGCCGGCCCTTCGCCGTCCGTCGCGCCGCGCCGGGCGACGATCGACGGGGATCTTCGCCTCACGACGCTGGTCGCCGGACGAACGAATGGTGCGCTGTCGGCGTGGCTGGCCCGGAACGTGACTGACTGGCCGGTGCGGGGCGTTGGCCCTGCTCCGCACACTTTCAGCCGTGACGTACCAGCCTCCCCAGGACCCGTGGCGCGGGCAGGGCCCGCCCCCCGCCTCCTCCCCCGCCTACGTGCCGCCGCCCGGCGAGGGCGGCGCGACCCCGCCGTACCCGACCGCGCGGTTCCCGGCGGCACCGGGAGGTTGGGGCCCCCAGCCGCCACCGAGGCGGCGCAACACCGCGAAGGTCGTACTGATCAGCGCAGTCACGCTCGTGCTGCTGTGCTGCGGAGGGGCCGTCATCTCGGCGATAGCCGCTCCCCCGCCGGAGCCGCAGGGCCGGAAGCAGCCCGCCGCCGAGGCCGTCCCGACCGTGGCGGCTTCCGAGGACGCCGCCCCGTCCGTCACCGAGCAGGCCCCCAGCCAGCCGGCCGCCACCCCCACCGAGGCGGCGGGACCGACGGTGTCCGCCTCGCCGACGGTACGCACCAGCACGGTCACCGAGACGCAGCGGATCGCCTACCGGACCAGGACGGTCCGCGACTCCTCCCTGCCGAAGGGCACGAAGAAGGTGACCACCCGGGGCGTCGCCGGCGTCAGGACCCTCACCTACCAGGTCACCGTCACCGACGGCGTGCAGACGGCGAAGAAGCTGATCAGGTCGGAGGTGACCAGGGCACCGGTCACGCAGGTGGTCAGGGTGGGCACCGGGGAGACCCGGCGATGCGACCCGAACTACAGCGGGGCGTGCGTACCGATCGCCAGTGACGTCGACTGCGCCGGCGGCAGCGGCAACGGACCCGCCTACGTCGAGGGACCGGTGCGGGTGGTGGGTCGCGACATCTACGACCTCGACCGGGACGGCGACGGGATCGGCTGCGACGAGTGAGGTCGGGTCCGCGTTCACACGACGCCAACCCGGGGTAGCGGCGGGGGTTCGCCCGCGCTGCCGGTGAGCCGTTTCACCTGGTCAGCGCGGGGCGTGAAAACCGCGTCAAGAATCCGCGGGTCGGCGTCACGGATGCGTCAACGCCCCTTTCCGGCGGAAGTCCGGAGCGTTGTGATTGCTCGGCACGACCGGTTGGCGGTCGTGCCGAACTCGTTCCGGTAAGGGGAGTCAGACGTGTCTGACGTGGTGTTCATGGTGTTGACGGTGGCGCTGTTCGCGGCGCTCGCCCTGCTGGTGAGGGGCGTGGAGAGGCTGTGAGTGCCGTCAACGCCGTCGGCTTGGTGCTGGCGATCGGCCTGGCCGTGTTCCTGGTGGTCGCCCTGCTGTTCCCGGAGCGGTTCTGATGGCCACGCCGACAGCCGGTGTGCTGTTCATCTGCTCGCTCGTGGTGGCCCTGGTCGCCGTGCACAGGCCGTTCGGCGACCACGTGTACCGGGTGGTCTCCGGGCAGCGGCACTCCCGCGTCGAGCGGGGCGTCTACCGCCTGGTCGGGGTGAACCCGGCCGCCGAACAGTCCTGGGGGGTGTACGCCCGCGGCGTGCTGGCCTTCTCCGCCGTCTCGATCCTGTTCCTGTACGGGTTCCAGCGCCTGCAGGGTCACCTGTGGCTGTCGCTCGGATTCGACCCGGTGGTGCCGCACGGCGCGTGGAACACCGCGGTGTCGTTCGTGACCAACACCAACTGGCAGTGGTACTCGGGCGAGTCGACCATGGGTCACCTGGTGCAGATGGCCGGCCTGGCGGTGCAGAACTTCGTGTCCGCGGCGGTCGGCATCGCGGTCGCGGTCGCCCTGGTCCGCGGCTTCGCGCGGAGTCGTACCGGCGATCTGGGCAACTTCTGGGTCGATCTGACCCGGATCACTCTGCGGGTCCTGCTGCCCGTCTCCGTTCTCGGCGCGCTCGCCCTGATGGTCGGCGGCGTCGTGCAGAACCTGTCGGCCGGCGCCGACGTCACCACGCTCACCGGTGGCAGCCAGACGATCACCGGCGGGCCGGTGGCGAGTCAGGAGGTGATCAAGGAGCTGGGTACGAACGGCGGCGGGTTCTACAACGTCAACAGCGCCCACCCGTTCGAGAACCCGACCGCGTGGACGAACTGGCTGGAGATGTTCCTGATCCTGCTGATTCCGTTCAGCCTGCCCCGGGTCTTCGGCCGGATGGTCGGGCAGCCCCGGCAGGGCTACGCCGTCGCCACGGTCATGGCCGTCCTGGCGATCGCCAGCGTCACCGTGACCAACGTCTTCGAGCTGGCCGGCGACGGCACCGTGCCGCAGGCGGTCGGCGGGGCGATGGAGGGCAAGGAGGTCCGGTTCGGCGTGGCGAACTCGGCGACCTTCGCCGCAGTGACCACGCTGACCTCCACCGGCGCGGTGAACTCGTTCCACGACTCGTACACCGCGCTGGGCGGCATGATGCCCCTGGTCAACATGATGCTCGGCGAGGTGGCGCCGGGTGGTGTCGGCGCCGGCCTGTACGGCCTGCTGATCCTCGCCGTGATCACCGTGTTCGTCGCCGGCCTGATGGTCGGCCGGACCCCGGAGTACGTCGGGAAGAGGATCGGCTCCCGGGAGATCCGGTTCGCGTCGCTGTACTTCCTGGTCACCCCGGTGCTGGTGCTGGTCGGCTCGGCCGCCGCGTTCGCCACGGGCAACAACTCGACCGCGCTCAACGTCGGCCCGCACGCCCTCTCCGAGGTGCTCTACGCGTTCACCTCGGCGAGCAACAACAACGGCTCCGCGTTCGCCGGCATCAGCGTGAACACGCCGTGGTGGAACACGGCGCTGGGGCTGTGCATGCTGCTCGGCCGGTTCCTGCCGATCATCTTCGTGCTCGCTCTGGCCGGCTCGCTGGCCCGCCAGCAACCCACTCCGGCCTCCGAGGGCACCCTGCCGACCCACCGGCCGCTGTTCGTCGGGATGGTCGTCGGCGTCACGGTGATCCTGGTGGCGCTGACGTTCCTGCCCGCGCTCGCGCTCGGTCCCCTGGCTGAGGGGCTGTGAACATCGTGAGAGAGAAGGACATGACCACCTCCACACGGGCCCGGCACGCCGTCGACGCGGCGAACGCCGGCACCCCGGCCACCCGGGGCAACCGGGCCGGCGGCGGCCTGCTCGATCCCGCGCTGCTGTTCCGCTCCCTGCCGGACGCGCTGCGCAAGCTCGACCCGCGCGCCCTGTGGCGCAACCCGGTCATGCTGACCGTCGAGATCGGCGCCGTGTTCACCACCGTGCTGGCAGTGGCCGACCCGTCGGTCTTCGCGTGGGCGATCACCGTCTGGCTCTGGCTGACCGTGCTCTTCGCCAACCTCGCCGAGGCCGTCGCGGAGGGGCGCGGCAAGGCCCAGGCGGCGACCCTGCGCCGGGCCAGGAAGGACACGGTCGCCACCCGCCTGACCGGGTGGACGCCCGGCGCGCGGGCCGACGCCCACCGGGAGGAGGCCGTCCCCGCGCCGGAGCTCAAACAGGGCGACATCGTCGTGGTGGCCACCGGCGAGATCATCCCCGGCGACGGCGACGTGGTCGAGGGCATCGCCACCGTCGACGAGTCCGCGATCACCGGCGAGTCCGCCCCGGTGATCCGGGAGTCCGGCGGCGACCGCAGCGCGGTCACCGGCGGCACGATGGTCCTGTCCGACCGGATCATCGTGAAGATCACCCAGCGGCCGGGCGAGAGCTTCATCGACCGGATGATCAACCTGGTCGAGGGTGCGAACCGGCAGAAGACCCCGAACGAGATCGCGTTGAACGTCCTGCTCGCCGCGCTCACGATCATCTTCCTGCTGGCGGTCGTCACCCTCCAGCCCCTCGCGATCTTCTCGAAGGGCTGGCAGGGGGCCGCGCCGGACACGCCGTCGATCAGCGACGCCGGCGTCAGCGGGATCGTGCTGGCGTCCCTGCTGGTCTGCCTGATCCCGACGACCATCGGTGCGTTGCTGTCGGCGATCGGCATCGCCGGCATGGACCGCCTCGTGCAGCGTAACGTCCTGGCGATGAGCGGCCGCGCGGTCGAGGCGGCCGGCGACGTCGACACCCTGCTGCTGGACAAGACCGGCACCATCACCCTGGGCAACCGGCAGGCCACCGAGTTCCTGCCGGTCGGGGGCGTCGACGCGGCGGCCGTCGCCGACGCCGCCCAGCTGTCCAGCCTCGCCGACGAGACCCCCGAGGGCCGCTCGGTGGTCGTACTCGCGAAGAACGAGTTCGGTCTCCGGCAACGCGAGCCGGGGCTGATCCCGAACGCCACGTTCGTGCCGTTCACCGCGCAGACCCGGATGAGCGGCGTCGACCTCGGTGCCGAGGCCGTGGACGGCGGTGTCCGCCGGATCCGCAAGGGCGCCGCCGCCGCGGTCATGAAGTGGGTACGCGACAACGGCGGCCACCCGACCGAGCAGGTCGGCCAGCTCGTCGACGAGATCAGCGGCATCGGCGGCACTCCCCTGGTGGTGGCCGAGCACCTCGACGGTCAGCCGGCGCGCGCCCTCGGTGTCATCCACCTCAAGGACGTGGTGAAGGCCGGAATGCGGGAGCGGTTCGACGAGATGCGCGCGATGGGCATCCGGACCGTGATGGTCACCGGCGACAACCCGCGCACCGCCAAGGCGATCGCCGACGAGGCCGGGGTGGACGACTTCCTGGCCGAGGCCACCCCGGAGGACAAGCTCGCCCTCATCCGCAGGGAGCAGGAGGGCGGTCGGCTCGTCGCGATGACCGGCGACGGCACCAACGACGCGCCGGCGCTGGCCCAGGCCGACGTCGGCGTCGCCATGAACACCGGCACGTCGGCCGCCAAGGAGGCCGGGAACATGGTCGACCTCGACTCCGACCCGACCAAGCTGATCGAGATCGTGGAGATCGGCAAGCAGTTGCTGATCACCCGCGGTGCGCTGACCACGTTCTCCATCTCGAACGACATCGCGAAGTACTTCGCGATCATCCCGGCCATGTTCGCCGGCATCTACCCGAGCCTGGACGCGCTCAACATCATGCGGCTGTCCAGCCCGGAGTCCGCGATCCTCGCCGCGGTCGTCTTCAACGCCCTGGTCATCGTCGCGCTCGTCCCGCTCGCCCTGCGCGGGGTCCGCTACCGGCCGGCGTCGGCGTCGACGCTGCTCGGCCGCAACCTGCTGGTCTACGGCCTCGGCGGCGTCGTGGCGCCGTTCGTCGGCATCAAGCTCATCGACCTGCTCATCCAGTTCGTCCCGGGGGTCTCGTGATGCGCCCACCCAGCTGGCTCGCCCACCATCTCGCCGCGCTGCGCGCCCTGCTCGTGTTCACCGTGCTGCTCGGCCTCGCCTACCCTCTCTCGCTGGTCGCCGTGGGTCGGATCCCCGGCCTCGCCGCCAGGGCCGACGGGTCGCTGCTGGCCGCCGACGGGCGGACGGTGGGCAGCTCGCTGGTCGGCCAGTCCTTCACCGCCGCCGACGGCGACCCCGTCCCGCGCTACTTCCAGTCCCGCCCCTCGGCGGCCGGCGACGGCTACGACCCCACCGCCACCGCCGCCAGCAACCTGGGCCCGGAGAGCGTCGTCGACACCATCGCCACCGACCCGGCGGAGTCCACGCGGAGCCTGCTCACCCAGGTGTGCGGGCGCAGCAAGGCGGTCGGCGAGCTGAACGGCGTCGACGGCCGTCGCCCGTACTGCACCGCCGACGGGGTCGGCGCGGTGCTCGCGGTGTTCCGCGCCGGCGGGCTGACCGGCCCGGTCACCCGGGTCGTCAGCGTCAACCAGGTCGCTCCGGCCACCCCGTTCGTCGCCACCTACGAGGGCGTGCCGGTGGAGCTGGCCAGGCCCGGCGAGGATTACGTCGCCGGGGGCGGGATCGTCACCCCGATCCGTGGCGACGCCCCCGCCGAGGCGGCGGTGCCCGCCGACGCGGTCACCGCCAGCGGCAGCGGCATCGACCCGCACATCAGTCCCGCGTACGCCGAGATCCAGGTCTCCCGGGTCGCGTGGGAGCGGGGCGCGGACCCGGCGGAGGTCCGGCGCCTCGTCGAGGAGCACACCGTGGGGCGTCCGCTCGGCTTCCTGGGCGAACCGGGGGTGAACGTCCTGGAACTCAACGTCGCCCTCGACGAGCGGTTCCCCGCCCGCTGACGCCCTCCCGTCGGGCAGGGCCGGCCCCCCCCCCGCCCCGCCCCCCGGGCCGGCCCCCCCCCCCCGCCCCCACCCCCCGCCCACGCGCGCCCCCCCCAGCCGCCCCCCCCGCCCCCCCCCCA
>NZ_JBSGDY010000073.1:0-28784 GCF_053602615.1 Micromonospora sp. NPDC004336 | reverse complement strand
CTCGGGAGGGTGTGGGAGAGTAGGACACCGCCGGACAATCTTTCGTTCAGGGCCACCCCATGCGGGGTGGCCCTGAACGCATTTCCGCACAGAGGGCCGGAAGGTCGCCAGGTGATGCCAACGGGCGGGCGTGCTGCCGGTTCGACGGCGGCCGATCTCATGGCCGAATCAACGAATTCGCATCGCTAAGATCACATTCGCTAGGGTTGGCGCCATGTCGACCGATCTTTACGGGGTCCGCGTACTCGGCGTCGACCCCGAACGCCGCGAAGCCGAGTTCCGCGTGTTCGTCGTCCACTACGAGACGGCGTCCCGGGAGTACTACGAGCCACCCGAGCACGACCCAGGCTTCTTCCTCTGCCTGATGTGGGGCCGAAGCGGGCCGGAGCACCCGATCCACCGGGTTGTCTCGATCGACCAGGCGCTCGACCGGGCCTGGGTCGCCGAACACGCCCGGTGGTTCGTCGAGCACGTCGAACGGACGGCCATCCGCAACCACCCGCCCGCCGACGAAGCCTGGGAAGAACTCGCGGACTTCTACTACGAGGACGAAGGCTGGGAGAACGAGCATCTCCTCGTCCAGGCCGACTACGTCGTCCGGTTCACCGACTCCGCCTGGATCGAGCACGTGAAGCCCGGCCAGTCGTGGGGCGAGACCTTCACGCCAATGGACGCCGACTGCCCGCGCGCCGAGGAACTGCCACACGTGCCGAACGTGCACGAACCGATCATCCTGCGCCCCTTCGAAGAGGCGGCGCCGAGCGAGATCGCCTTCTCGGACGACGGCCGGTTCCTGGCCGTCAAGGGCGCGGAGGCCGAACTGGTCATCTACGACTGCGCGGACTGGTCGGAGCACGCCCGGCTCGCCGTGGAGCGCCAGGTGATCACCCCGCGTCTGGCCTGGGTTCCCGGCCGGCACACCGTCGTGCTCACCGAGGTGGAGCTGGGGGAACTCGAGCAGACCGCGTACGACGTCGACGCCGGCGCGTTCGTCGACGCCCCGGTGGAGCTCGGCACCACCCGTTCCCGCACCGGGCGCCACCGGGTGCAGTTCGGTGACGGCGAGGGCATCGGCCTCCTGGCCGGCGACGGCGATCCCGTTCCCGTGCGCGGCGTGGAACCGGTGACGATCGTGACCGCGGACTTCACCGCGGACGAGTCCCGCCTCTTCGCCGCGGGATGGGAGCATCTGTACGTGATCGACCCCGCGGCCGGAGCTGTGCTCGAGACCGTCGTCCACCCCGAGCAGGAGCAGACCCAACGCCTGGCCGTCAGCCCGGACGGCGCCTACCTCGTCATGTGCCTCTCCGGATCCGGTGGCCTCTGGTCGGAGGAGGGAGACGAGGTCCGCGTGCGGCGGCTCTCGGACGGGAAGGTCGTCGTCCGTCACTGGCCCGGCCACGAGGTCACCGACGCCCGCTGGTCGCCCGACGGCCGTTGGCTCGCGCTGGCCCTCGAGCACGACAGCGGCGAAGGGGAGCTTCGGATCGTGCCGGTCGGCATGCCCGCCGAACCGCCGGCGGACCTGTTCGCCGCGCCGGACTGAGCCCCGGCAGCCGACGTCCTCGGCAGGGTCCCAGGCGGAGTCCGACATGAGGGATCAGCGGCGCGCGCCGCTCAGAAGGCGTACCGGACGCGGCAGTACGGCGCCTTCGCCGCGATCAGGTCGGTCAGCGCGGCCACGTACCCACCCTTGCGGCCGGTGCGGTAGCGCACGTTCCAGCCGCCCGTCTGGGACCGCTTCGGCTGCTGGAGCTCCGGCCGCCAGAGCAGTTCCTCGGCCTTCGGGTGCCAGCCGAGGTTGACCTCGTGCAGCCGGTCGTTGTGGGTCAGGAAGACGACCTCGGCGGCGAGCTGCGCCTTCGCGCGCGGGCCGAGCGCGTCGTCCAACTGGTCGAGCAGCTCCGCCCAGTCGTCGAGCCAGCCGTCGCGGACGACGACGGGGCTGAAGTTGACGTGCACCTCGTAGCCGGCCGCGACGAAGTCGTCGATCGCCGCCAGCCGCTCCGCGACCGGGGAGGTCCGGATGTCGAGCAGCTTCGCGTCCCGGGCCGGCATCAGCGAGAAGCGGACGCGGGTGCGGCCCCGGGGCTCCCAGTCGAGCAGGTCGCGGTTGACGTGCTTGGTGGCGAAGGTGGCCTTCGCCGTCGGCAGGTCCCGGAACAGCGTGACCAGGTCCCGGACGTTGTCGGAGATCCTGGCGTCCAGCGAGCAGTCGGAGTTCTCGCCGATGTCGTACACCCAGGCGGTGGGATCGCACTGGTTCGGCTCGGCCTTCACGCCCTGCCGCCCGACGTGCCGGCCGAGGTAGCCGGTGATCCGGTCGATGTTGGCGAAGACCGTCACCGGGTTGCTGTAGCCCTTGCGGCGGGGCACGTAGCAGTAGGCGCAGGCCATCGCGCAGCCGTTCGCCGTGGACGGCGCGATGAAGTCGGCCGACCGGCCGTTCGGGCGCGCGGTCAGCGACTTCTTGACCCCCAGCACGAGCGCCTCGGTCTTGATCCGCACCCACCGGGCCACGTTCGTCTCGTCCCCGTACAGCTCGGGGATGCGGGAGTGGCTCTCCACCTCGACGCGCTCCGCGTCGGGGAACCGGTCCAGCACGGCCCGCCCCCGGGGCAGCGCGGCGGCCTCCGGCTCCACGTAGATCCGCCGGATGTCGAGCAGCCGCTGGTGCGGCGCAGCGTCGGTCACGAAAGGGGACAACTACGGACCGATCGGCAATGTTCCCGCCGTGTGGACGCCGTTTCCCGGCAGGGCCGCCGGGTACCCCGCCCGCATGCCCGAGGGCCACCTGATCCACCGGTACGCGCGCGACCAGCACGCCGCGCTCGCCGGTCAGGTCCTCGCCGTGTCCAGCCCGCAGGGCCGACTGGACACCCGACCGTACGACGGCCGGCGGCTGCGGTCCGTGGAGGCGTACGGCAAGCACCTGCTCTACCACGTCGAGGGCGCCCCCGGCCTGCACGTCCACCTCGGGATGCGGGGGCTGTTCCTGCGTCACGACGACCCCGGCGTCGCGCCGCGCCGGGGTGTGCGGCTGCGCCTGGCGGGCTCCTCCGTCGCGTACGACCTGATCGCCCCGACCCGCTGCGAACCGCTGCCGACCGACGGCGAACGCGCGCTGCGGGCCTCGCTCGGTCCGGACCCGCTGCGCGCCGACGCCGACGGCGACGAGGCCGTGCGGCGGCTGACCGCCGCCCGGACGGCGGTCGGCGTGGCGCTGCTGGACCAGGCGGTGTGGGCGGGCATCGGCAACGCCTGGCGGGCCGAGCTGCTCTTCCTCGCCGGCCTCGACCCCGCCGCCCGGCCCGTCGCGCCGGCGACCGCCCGCCGGCTGTGGGACCTGGCCGTCCGGCACCTGGCCCTCGGCCGCGACGCCGGCCAGGTGGTCAGCGACCCGGCGGCACCCGACGCGCGATGGGTCTACAAGCGGGCCACCTGCCGGCGTTGCGGCGCCCCGGTGCGGACGTGGGAGCTGGGCGGGCGCACCGCCTACGCGTGCCCCGTCGACCAGCCGGCGGCCTGACCCCCAGCGACGGGCCGCCCCGGGGTGCGCGAGACGCGCGCGTATGCGCCCGCGCCTCGCGGCGATGGTCGCCACCGTCCCGCTGCGGTGGGATTGACGGCATGACGAACACCGACACCGTTCTCGTTCTCGGCGCCACCGGCAGGACCGGTCGGCGCGTCGCCGACCGGCTCGCGGCCCGTGGGGTGCCCGTGCGGCTCGGCTCCCGGTCCGCCTCACCCGCGTTCGACTGGGCGGACCGGTCCACCTGGCCCGACGCCCTGGCCGGGGTGGACGCGGTCTACCTGTCGTACCAGCCGGACCTGGCCGTGCCGGGCGCGGTCGAGGACGTGGAGTCGTTCACCCGGTTGGCGGTGGCGAGCGGCGCGCGCCGGGTGGTGCTGCTGTCCGGGCGGGGCGAGCCCGAGGCGGAACAGGCCGAGAAGGCGGTCGCCCAGGTCGTGGACGGCGCCGGCGGCCGGTGGACCGTCGTGCGGGCGAGCTGGTTCCAGCAGAACTTCAGCGAGGGCCCGTTCGTCGACGGGATCCGCGACGGGGCGCTCCACCTTCCGGTCGGCGGCGTGCGGGAGCCGTTCGTCGACGCCGACGACATCGCCGACGTCGCCGTGGCGGCGCTCCTGGCGGACGGGCACGCCGGTGAGGTGTACGAGGTGACCGGTCCGCGGCTGCTGACGTTCGCCGAGGCGGTGGGCGAGATCGCCGCGGCGGCCGGCCGCCGGGTCTCGTTCGTCCCGGTCTCCGTCGAGGAGTACGTCGACGCGCTGCACCGCGCCGGCGTCCCCGCCGACGTGGTCTCGCTGCTGACATACCTGTTCACGCAGGTGCTCGACGGGCGCAACGAGAGCGTGGCGGACGGCGTGGCACGGGCGCTCGGGCGGGCGCCCGGGGACTTCGCCGACTACGCCCGGTCGACGGCCGCGACCGGCGTCTGGGCCGCCTGACACCCGTCCCGCGGCGCTCCCGCCCGGGGACGCTCTCGCCACAGGTGGCGTGGGCCACCACCGGGCGCGTGGCCCCGGCCGGCCGAACGCCGGACCGCGTTTCGGACCTCTTTTCGGCCCGGACCGGGGCCCGTCAGCGGCGGGACCGGCGGGGGCCGGCGAGCCGCAGGGCGTTGCAGACGTCGACCACGCCCTGGACGTCCCAGGCCAGCTCGCCGGCCACCTGGCGGGTGTCCGGGCCCGCCACGACGCCCGAGAGGATGACGACCTGGTTCTGCACCGTCACCACGATCTGCTGGCGTCGGGTGGTCCAGTCGCTGCTCAGCCGCTGCGCGACCAGCGCCGCGAGCCGGGCGTCCTCGTCGTCCGGGGCGGGCCGGGGTGGTTCGGGGCGGAACGCGCCCTCGTCCGGGTACGGCCAGGGCATGCGCATCGGGATGCGTCCTCTCGACGGGGCGGGCGGGTGCGGTGGTCGGGGCTCAGCGGGCCAGCGTGTCGGAGGCCGTCGTGGCCGGCCGACCGGCCCGGTCGGGCGCGGCCACGGTGGCCGTCAGGCCGGCGGGAGAGCCGGGCGGGGAGAGCCGCCGGACGGCCTCCTCGGGGCTGGCGAAGACCGGGAACAGGCCGTCCAGCCGCATGGTGTGCAACACGGTGAGGATGAAGCGGGACGGGGCGGCCAGGCAGAGCACGGCGCCGCGTTCCCGGGCGTCGCGGTGGGCCCGGACGAGCAGCCCGAGCCCGCCCGCGTCGATCAGGTGGACCCGGGTCAGGTCGACCACGACGTGCCCGCAGATGTCCACCGCCTGCCGCAGGGCGGCCCGCAGGCCGTCGGCGGCGTCGACGTCGATGTCGCCGGCGGCGGTCACCACCGCGACGTCGTCGAGGTGGTCCACTCCCAGGACCCCGCCGGGCACCTCGTCAGCCCGCCCGGTCCCGCCGGCGCGGCCGGGGGCGGGGCTCAGCAGGCTGCAGCGGGGGCAGCGGTGCGGGCCCGTCGCGAAGGGCGAGCCGCTCCAGCCGTGCTCGGCGACCAGGGTCCAGACGACCTCGGCGTCCGGCAGGACGCACGCGGTTCCCGTGGTCACGTCTCCGCAGCTGTCGCAGATCAGCGTCATCGAGTTGTCGTCCGGTACGACGGTCATGGTGTCTTCCTCCACGGGAGGTCGGGCGGCGCGACCCGCCGGCCCGCGACCGGCGGCGTCGAGGCGGGATCGGGATCCGGCCGCGTCGGGTCGGCGGGGGCGGGCGGGTGCCGGGGGCCCGCCGTGACGGCCACGAGCGCGACGCCGAGGGCGGCGGAGCCCGCCGGCACGGCCACGTCCCACACGCCGGCGCGGCCGGTGTCGAGGCCGGCGATGCGGGCCAGGATGAGGCCGAGGACGGCGGTGACGATCCCGGTCACCAGGGCCAACCACGCCGGGACGTCCCGCCGGCCCGGAAGCGCCAGCCAGCCCGCCGCGGCGACGAGCAGCCCGACGGCGAGCGCGGTGACGAGACCGGCGACGGTCATCTGCTCCCTCCTCCGGACGGTCGGCCGACGGTCGGCGGGCCCGTCGGCTCCGCACACCACCCTGGGCGCCGCCCGTGGCGTGGGCCACGCGGTCGTATGACAGTTGCGTGACAAATCCGCCGAACGCCGGACGCGACTGGGCGCTCGCGCCGGGCTTGTGGATGATGCGGTTATGACGGGCGTGCTGGTGATCGAGGACGACGACCGGATCCGTCTGGCCCTGCTGCTCGCGCTCGAGGACGAGGGCTACACCGTCCGGGGGGCCGCGACCGCCGAGGAGGGGCTGCGGATGCAGCGCCAGGAGCCGGCCGACCACGTGCTGGTCGACCTGATGCTGCCGGGCCTGGACGGCTTCGAGTGCATCCGGCAGCTGCGCCGCGACGACGACGTGCCGATCGTGGTGGTCAGCGCCCGCGACGACACCCACGACATCGTGGCCGCGCTGGAGGCCGGCGCCGACGACTACGTGGTCAAGCCGGTGGCGGTCAAGGAGCTGTCGGCGCGCCTGCGGGCCCTGCGGCGCCGGGCGCGGGCGCTGCCGGCGCCCGTGTCGGTCCTCACCTTCGGCGCGCTGGAGGTCAGCCCGGACGCGGGGGAGGTGCGCCGGGCCGGTCGACCCGTGCCGGTCACCCGCACCGAGTTCCGGCTGCTGTGCGAGCTGGCCGAGCACGCCGGCCGGGTGTTGTCGCGCCAGCAGCTGCTCCAGCGGGTCTGGGGCTACGACACCGGTGACGAGCGGCTCGTCGACGTGCACGTGGGGCGGCTGCGGCAGAAGATCGAGGACGACCCGGGCAACCCCCGGCACCTGGTCACGCTGCGCGGCCTCGGCTACAAGCTGACCCGGTGAGGCGGCTCGGACTGCGGGCCCGGGTGTCCGCCGGATTCGCCGTCGGCGCGCTGCTGCTGTCGGCCTCCATGGCGCTGGTCTCGTACGAGCTGACCAGGCGGTCGCTGCTCGACGAGCGGGAGCGCACCGCCGTGCGGGCGGCGTACTTCGACGCGGCGGTGGTGCGTACCGGCCTGGACACGGAGGAACCCGACGTCGTGGAGGTGCTGCGCTCCCTCGACACGGGCGGCAACCGCCGGCCGCTGCTGCACCGGGGAGACGACTGGTACGCCCGCAGGGCCGACACCGGCCTCACCGCCGCCATCCCGGCCGACCTGCAACGGCTCGTCCGGCAGGGGGAGCCGGCCGTGCAGCGGGTCCGCGTCAACGGTCAGCCCACCCTGCTCGTCGGCCTGCCACTGGCCCCGTCCACCAGCTACTACGAGCTGACCTCGCTGCGCGAGCTGGACGAGACCCTCCGGGTCCTGGCCCTCGCGCTGACCGCCGTCGCCATCGTGGTCGCCGGCTCCGGCGCGGCCCTGGGCTGGTACGCCACCCGGCACAGCCTGCGCCCGCTGACCGCGGTGGCCGACGCCGCCCAGGAGATCGCCGGGGGCAACCTCGCCGCCCGCCTCGCGCCGACCACCGACCCGGACCTCACCCGGCTCTTGACGTCCTTCAACCACATGGTCGACCAGCTCTCCCGGCGGATCGAGCGGGACCGCCGCTTCGCCGCGGACGTCAGCCACGAGCTGCGTTCGCCGTTGCAGACCCTGGCGGCGGCGGCCAGCGTCCTGGCCCGGCGCCGGGAGCACCTCGACGACCGGACGGCCACCGCGGCCGGCCTGGTCGCCGACGAGATCACCCGCTTCCAGCAGCTGGTCAACGACCTGATCGAGCTCGCCCGCAGCGACCAGCCGGCGGACCGGGAGCCCGTCGACGTGGCGGCGTCGGCGCGCCGGGTGTGCCGGTCGCGCGGGCTGGCCACCGCGCTCGTGCGCGTGGACCCCGGCGTCGCCGCCACCTGGCTGGTCGACCGGCGTCGCGTCGAGCAGATCCTGGCGAACCTCGTCGACAACGCGGTCCGCCACGGCGGCGGCCCGGTGGCCGTACGGCTGGCGCAGCGGGCCGGGGCCGGCATCGTCGAGGTCGACGACGCGGGGCCGGGCGTGCCGCCGGCCGACCGGGAGGCCATCTTCGACCGCTTCGTGCGCGGGCGCGCCGCCCACGCGCGCGCCGCCGGCGACGGCACCGGCCTCGGGCTCGCCCTCGTCGCCCAGCACGCCGCCGCGCACCGGGGGACCGCCGGCGTTGCCGACCGCCCCGGCGGGGGCGCCCGCTTCCGGGTCGAGCTGCCCGGGGTGGCGCCGTGAGCCGCCTCGCGCCCGGGCGCCCGCGGGGACCGTGGTGTCGGCTCGGGGGCGCGCTCGTCGCCCTCGGGCTGCTCGCCGGCTGCGGCGTCCCCAGCGAGGACACCCCGCGCGCCGTGACGCCGCCGCCCGGGCCGTTCCCGACCGCCGGCGGGGTCGTGACGACCCCGACACCGACCCTGACGGCGGGGCGGGCGACCGAGGTGCTCTGCTTCGTCCGCGACGACCGTCTGGTGCGCGTGGCCCGCCGCGTGGACGGCACGCCCACCGTCGACGCCCAGCTCCAGCACCTGCTCGCCGGGCCGGACGCCGCCGAACGCGACAGTGGGCTGAGCACCGCGCTGCCGGGGGCCGTCGCGACCGCCGCCGCCCGACACCTGGGCACCGAGGCCGAGGTGGACGTCGGCGAGACCGGCGACGAGACGGGCCGCAGCGACGAGGTCCTCGCGTTCGGCCAGATCGTCTGCACGCTGACGGCGCGCTCCGACGTCGACACCGTGGAGTTCCTGCGGGGCGGGGCGCCCCTCGGGGTGCCGCGCGCCGACGGGTCGCTGTCCCGCCGTCCCCTCACCGTCGCCGACTACGCCGACCTCGTCGTGCCCCGCTGACGGCCCGCCGCCGGCCGTTGCCGGAACGGGGGTGTCGAGGATCCCGGACGGCCCCGCGACCCTGCCCCCGGCACGGGTCCGGGCGGGCGCCGCCCCGACGATCGGGGGAGCCGGCCCCCGGCTGGGCACCGGGGCCGGTGCGGCCCGCGACGACGGGTGGCGCTGCCCGAGCGACCGCCGGACCGACTGTGCATACTTGCGCGGTTGATGTCGTGCCGGTGGGCGGGCCCCCGGCGGCTGCGAGGTGGTCTGTGGTGGTCGAGAAGACGGCGGCGCGGCACAACCCGGCACCCGGCGGCGGCGCGGCGATGGCCGATCCGGGGCTGCGGCAGCTGCTGGCCGGCCTGACGGCGGTGCGCGACGGCGACTTCGGCACCCGGCTGCCGGAGGACGCCGACGGCCTGCTGGGGGAGATCGCCACCGTCTTCAACGGCATGGTCGACCAGCTGTCGCTGTTCACCTCCGAGGTCACCCGGGTGGCCCGCGAGGTCGGCACCGAGGGGCAGCTCGGCGGTCAGGCCGAGGTGCCTGGGGTGTCGGGCACCTGGAAGGACCTCACCGACTCCGTCAACGCCATGGCCGGCAACCTCACCGACCAGGTCCGCGACATCGCCGAGGTGGCGACGGCGGTGGCCCGGGGCGACCTGTCGCAGAAGATCACGGTGGACGTCCGGGGCGAGATCCTGGAGCTGAAGATCACCATCAACACGATGGTGGACCAGTTGTCGTCGTTCGCCGACGAGGTGACGCGGGTGGCCCGCGAGGTGGGCAGCGAGGGGCGCCTCGGCGGCCAGGCGGAGGTGCCCGGGGTGGCCGGCACCTGGCGCGACCTCACCGACTCGGTGAACTTCATGGCCGGCAACCTGACCAGCCAGGTGCGCAACATCGCCCAGGTCACCACGGCGGTGGCCCGGGGCGACCTGTCGCAGAAGATCACCGTCGACGCCCGGGGCGAGATCCTGGAGCTCAAGAGCACCATCAACACGATGGTGGACCAGTTGTCGTCGTTCGCCGACGAGGTGACCCGGGTGGCCCGGGAGGTCGGCACCGACGGGCGCCTCGGCGGCCAGGCCCAGGTCAGCGGCGTCGCCGGCACCTGGCGCGACCTCACCGACTCGGTGAACTCGATGGCCGGCAACCTGACCGACCAGGTGCGCAGCATCGCCCAGGTGGCCACGGCGGTGGCCCGGGGCGACCTGTCGCAGAAGATCACGGTCACCGCGCACGGCGAGATCCTGGAGCTGAAGAACACCATCAACACGATGGTGGACCAGTTGTCGTCGTTCGCCGACGAGGTGACCCGGGTGGCCCGGGAGGTCGGCACGGAGGGCCGGCTCGGCGGGCAGGCCGACGTCAAGGGCGTCTCCGGCACCTGGAAGGACCTCACCGAGTCGGTCAACGTCATGGCGGACAACCTCACCGCGCAGGTGCGCAGCATCGCCGAGGTGACCACGGCGGTGGCGAAGGGCGACCTGACCCAGAAGATCCGGGTCGACGCGCGCGGCGAAATCCTGGCGCTGAAGGAGACCATCAACACGATGGTCGACCAGCTCTCCGCGTTCGCCGACGAGGTGACCCGGGTGGCCCGCGAGGTGGGCACGGAGGGCCGCCTCGGCGGTCAGGCGCGGGTGTCCAACGTGGCCGGCACCTGGAAGGACCTGACCGACAACGTCAACGAGATGGCCAACAACCTCACCAACCAGGTGCGCTCGATCGCGCTGGTCGCCACCGCCGTGGCCCAGGGCGACCTGAGCCGGCAGATCACCGTGGAGGCCAAGGGCGAGGTGGCCGTGCTCGCCCAGACCATCAACACGATGGTCGGCACGCTCGGCGCCTTCGCCGACGAGGTGACCCGGGTGGCCCGCGAGGTGGGCACGGAGGGCCGCCTCGGCGGTCAGGCGCGGGTGCCGAACGTGGCCGGCACCTGGAAGGACCTGACCGACAACGTCAACTCGATGGCGAACAACCTGACCGGTCAGGTGCGCAACATCGCCCAGGTCACCACGGCGGTGGCCCAGGGCGACCTGACCAAGAAGATCGACGTCGACGCGCGCGGCGAGATCCTGGAGCTGAAGACCACGATCAACACGATGGTGGACCAGCTCTCGTCGTTCGCCGCCGAGGTGACCCGGGTGGCCCGGGAGGTGGGCAGCGAGGGCCGCCTCGGCGGGCAGGCCGAGGTCGAGGGCGTCTCCGGCACCTGGAAGCGGCTCACCGAGAACGTCAACGAGCTGGCCGGGAACCTCACCCGCCAGGTCCGGGCCATCGCCGAGGTGACCAGCGCGGTCGCCACCGGCGACCTGACCCGCTCCATCACGGTGGACGCCCCCGGCGAGGTCGGCGAGCTGAAGGACAACATCAACTCGATGGTGGAGTCGCTGCGCGAGACCACCCGCACCAACCATGAACAGGACTGGCTCAAGACCAACCTGGCCCGCATCGCCGGGCTCATGCAGGGCCACCGGGACCTGGACGTGGTCGCCGGCCTGGTGATGAACGAGCTGGTCCCGCTGGTCTCCGCCCAGCTCGGCACGTTCCTGCTGGTCGACGAGAGCGCCGGCGGCACCGGCCTGCGGGTGGTCGGCGGGTACGGGCACGACACCACCGGCCGTCGGTACGCCCTCGGCGAGTCCCTCGTCGGGCAGGCCGCCGTGAGCAAGCGGGCGATCGTGGTGGACGCCGTGCCGGCCGACTACGTCACCGTCTCCTCCAGCCTCGGCGCCGCCGCCCCGCTGCACCTGGTGGTGCTGCCGATCCTCTTCGAGGACCAGGTGCTCGGCGTCATCGAGCTGGCCGGCATGAGCCGCTTCACCGAGGTGCAGCGCGACTTCCTCGACCAGCTGACCGAGACCCTCGGCGTCAACGTCAACACCATTGTTGCCAACGCCCGCACCGACGTGCTGCTCACCGAGTCGCAGCGACTCGCCGGCGAGCTCCAGGCCCGCTCGGAGGAGTTGCAGGCCCGCTCCGAGGAGCTCCAGCGTTCCAACGCCGAGCTGGAGGACAAGGCGGCCCTGCTGGTGCGGCAGAACCACGACATCGAGACGAAGAACTCCGAGATCGAGCAGGCCCGGCAGGAGCTGGAGACGCGGGCCCAGCAGCTCGCGCTCGCCTCGAAGTACAAGTCGGAGTTCCTCGCCAACATGAGCCACGAGCTGCGTACGCCGCTGAACTCGCTGCTCATCCTCGCCCAGCTGCTGGCGCAGAACCCGAACCGCAACCTGACCGCCAAGCAGGTCGAGTACGCCACGGTCATCCACTCCGCGGGCACGGACCTGCTCCAGCTCATCAACGACATCCTCGACCTGTCCAAGGTGGAGGCCGGGAAGATGGACATCAACCCGGAGACCTTCGAGCTGTCCGCCCTGCGCGACTACGTCGATGCCACGTTCCGGCCGCTGACCACCCCGCGGGGCCTGGAGCTGGACATCGTCACCGGCCCGGGTGTGCCGACGGAGCTGCACACCGACGAGCAGCGGCTGCGGCAGGTGCTGCGCAACCTCGTCTCCAACGCGGTCAAGTTCACCGAGCGGGGGCGGGTGCAGCTGCGCATCGAGCGGGCCACGCCGGACGAACTGCCCGAGGGCTTCGCCCCGAGCGGTACGGTGATCGCGTTCCGGGTGATCGACACCGGCATCGGCATCGCCGAGCAGCACCTGACCGCGATCTTCGACGCGTTCCAGCAGGCCGACGGCACCACCAGCCGGCGGTACGGGGGCACCGGCCTCGGGCTGTCCATCAGCCGGGAGATCGCCCACCTGCTCGGCGGCCGGATCAGGGCGCACAGCGTGCTCGGCCAGGGCAGCACGTTCACCCTCTACCTGCCGGTCGGCGCCGTGCCGACGGCCGGCCCCGAGGCGGCCACGGACGGCGGGCCCTCGCCCTGGGCGCTTCCGGCCGCGCTGCCGCCGGCCGTCACGCTCCAGCCGGGCGAGGTCCGCCGGATGCTGGTGCTGGAGCGCCACGACAAGGGGCTGCTCACGCTGCTCGCCCAGGGCGTCGCGGCGGATCTCGGCGAGGCGCACCCGCCGGTGGAGATCTCCACCGCGGTGGACGTGGCCTCGGCGCTGGAGACGCTCTCGGCCGGGCGGCACCACCTGCTGGTGCTCCAGCTCGACCTGCCCGACGAGGGCGGGACGACGCTGCTCAAGGCGCTGCACGACGACCCGGCGCTGCGCGGGCTGCCGGTGCTGGCGTACCACGGTCACCCGCTGGCCGCCGGCCAGCAGAGCCTGCTCCAGGCGCTGGCCCACGAGCGGCCGCTGGAGGTCCTGCGCAGCCTGGACGACCTGCGCGAGCGGATCGCCCTGCACCTGACGGCGGTGACGCCCGAGCGGGTGCTGCCGTTCGCGCCGGTGCTGCCGGCCGACCGACCGGCCGTCGACGCGCTGCCGGCCGACCTGACCGGCCGCAAGGTGCTGGTGGTGGACGACGACGCGCGTAACGTCTTCGCGCTCACCAACATCCTGGAGCTGCACGGGCTCGACGTCGTCTACGCCGAGAACGGGCGGCAGGGCATCGAGACGCTGATGCGCCACGACGACATCGACCTGGTGCTGATGGACGTGATGATGCCGGAGATGGACGGCTACGCCGCCACCGCCGCGATCCGGGCCATGCCCCGCTACGCCGACCTGCCGATCATCGCCGTGACGGCGAAGGCGATGCACGGCGACCGGGAGAAGAGCATCTCCTCCGGCGCCAGTGACTACGTCACCAAGCCGGTGGACGCCGCCGACCTGCTCCAGTGCATCCACCGGTGGCTCAACGGCTGATCCGGGCGCGTCCGTCCGGCCCGCGGCCCGTACCCCGGGCGGCGGGCCGAGTCGGATTCCGGCCCGTCGCGAATTCGACTCTGTCGATCCGGCCGGCGGCGCCGGATGCTCCGATGCTTCCCACGGCCCGAACCGTTCGGGCCACGGGAACGGAGAGTGCCAGTGGGATCCCAACTCCTGCGCCGGGCCGCCACGGCGGCCGTGGCGCTCAGCTGCGCCGTCCTCGGGTCGGTGGTGGTCGCGGCCGGGCCGGCGGCGGCCAGCCCGATCCGCAACAACACCCCCTGGTCCGTGCTGCTCTGCAAGTTCAGCGACAAGCCGGCGGAGCCCCGGGCCCCGTCGTTCTTCGCGAACTTCCTCACCCACACCGGGCTCGGCACCGGCGGGGTGGCCGACTACCTCGCCGACCAGTCCGGCGGCCGGGTCTCGCTGGCCGGCTCGGCGGTGCGGGGCTGGTACACCATGTCGTACACCCTGGCGCAGTTCCAGTCGATCGACCGCGGCACCCGCATCCAGCGCTGCGTCGACACCGCCGCGGCCAACGGCTACACCGTCCCCGCCGGGCACCGGACCGCCGTCATGCTCAACGACTGGGTGGACTCCGGCGCGGCCGGCGGCCGGGTGCTGCTCGACCCCGGGGCCTGGAACGTCGGCTTCGCCGCCCACGAGATGCTGCACGGCTACAACCTGGGCCACTCGTTCTCCAACGACACGACGTACCAGAACGCGCCGTGGTCGCAGCCGGGTGAGTACGACGACCCGTGGGACGAGATGAGCGCCATGAACATCCACGCCTTCGCCACGGCGAACTACGGCACGAGCGCGGTCGGGCTCAACGCCTTCCACCGCGACGAGCTGGGCTGGCTGCCGAAGAACCGGGTGTTCACGATGGCCGCCGACGGGGTGGGCTCGCGGACGATCACGCTGGCGCCGCTGGAGGTGCCCTCGGCGGCCGGCCCGCAGCTGGTCCGGATCCCGTTCGACCCGGCCGACCTGTTCCACTACTACACCGTGGAGTTCCGCCGGAAGACCGGCTGGAGCGCGGGCATCCCGGCGGACACCGTCCTGCTGCACGAGGTGCGCAACGGCACGCCCACCCTGCTGCGGACCGGCCCCGGCGGCGGCCCGGCGCAGTCGCTCAACGCCAACGGCGTGCAGATCGGCGTGAACTGGATCTCGGGCAACTCCGCCTCGGTCACCGTCACCACCGACGTGGTCGACCGCTGCCTGCAGGGCTACGTCTGGCGGGAGGCCCGCCCCGGCGACCTGGTCTGCGTCACCGGCGCCACCCGCAGCCAGGTGTGGGCGGACAACGCGGCGGCTCCGAGCCGCTGGACCAACGGCGCGTACGGCCCGCACACCTGCATCTCCGGCTACGTGTGGCGGGAGGCGTACGCCGGCGACGACGTCTGCGTGACCTCCGCCCAGCGCACCCAGGCCGCCGCGGACAACGCCGCCGCGGCGTCCCGCCGCAACCCGGCGCGCCTGGTCTCGGGCCCCAACACCTGCGTCAGCGGGTACGTCTGGCGCGACGCCGACCAGTCCGACTACGTCTGCGTCACCGGGACGACCCGGTCCCAGGTGCTCGCCGACAACGCCGTGGCCGCGAGCCGCTGGGTCAACGGGCCGTACGGCCCGCACACCTGCGTCTCGGGTTACGTGTGGCGGGAGGCGTTCCTCGGCGACGACGTCTGCGTCACCGGCACCCAGCGCAGCCAGGCCGCGGCGGACAACACCGCCGGGCCGGGCCGGGTGCTGCGGCCGGCCGGCTGACCCACGGCGCTCCCCGGGCGGGCGACCGCCCGGGGAGCGACCGGGTCAGCGCCGGCGGGCCTCGAAGGTCTCCCGGTCGAGGAACATCAGCCGGGCCCGCTTGCCGTTCAGGTCGATCAGCGGGCCGGCGACGAAGCCGGTGCGCAGCAGCCGGTTCACCGCCTTGTCGTTGCGCGCGTCCGGCTCCATCACGACGCGCCGGCGTGCCGGGTCGGCGAAGACGAACCCCAGGAACACCTCCAGCAGGGTCCCGGTGAAGCCCGGCTCGGGCCGGGTCGTCGGGCCGATCAGCAGGTGGGCGCCGTGGTCGCCGGGCCGCACGTCGTAGCACTCGCCGACCGGGTCGGCCGTCGGCTCGTACGTCTGGAACAGCGCGACGGGCACGCCGTCGCGGTGCGTCAGCCAGGCGTGGTGGGTGGGCAGCGAGTCGAGGGAGCGGTAGATCTCCTCGACGCGTTCGCGACCGGCGTCGCGCATCCCCCAGAACCGGGCCCGTTCCTCGCCGACCCAGCCGTGGATCAGGTCGATGTCGGTGTCCGGATCCAGGGGGCGGATCGTCACCCGGCCGAAGCCGTCGACGTTCTGGCGGTAGGTGCTGACGACATCACGCATCGGGTGCCACCGTACGGTGGCGCCGGTCGATGCGCACGCACGGGGCGCGGCGTGGCGGGCCGCCGGTCCCGCGGCGCGGCGCTCACGGCCGGTCGCCGCGGGCGGCGGCGACCGCCGGCACCGGCGCGCCCGCGCCGGGCGACCGGCGCCGGGCGGCGGGGACCACCAGGGGAGTGCCGGTCTCGGGGTCGTCGATGACCCGGCAGGGCAGCCCGAAGACCTCCTCGACCAGCTCCGCGGTGACCACCTCGCGGGGCGGCCCGGCGGCGACCACCCGGCCCTCGCGCATCGCGATCAGGTGCGTGGCGTAGCGGGCGGCGTGGTTGAGGTCGTGCAGCACCGCGACCAGCGTCCGGCCCTGCTCCTCGTGCAGCCGCGCGCAGAGGTCGAGGATCTCGATCTGGTGGGCGATGTCCAGGTAGGTGGTCGGCTCGTCCAGCAGCAGCAGGGGCGTCTGCTGGGCCAGCGCCATCGCGATCCACACCCGCTGCCGCTGCCCGCCCGAGAGCTCGTCGACGGGCCGGTCGGCCAGGTCGGCGACCCCGGTCGCCGCCATCGACTCGGCGACCACCCGCTCGTCGTCGCGCGACCACTGCCGCAGCAGCCCCTGGTGCGGGTAGCGGCCCCGGGCGACGAGTTCGGCGACGCCGATGCCGTCCGGGGCGATGGACGTCTGCGGCAGCAGGCCGAGGGTGCGCGCGACGCCCCGGGCCGGCAGCCGGTGGATGTCCTCGCCGTCCAGCAGCACCGCACCGGCCGCCGGCTTCAGCAGCCGGGACAGCGCGCGCAGCAGCGTGGACTTGCCGCAGGCGTTCGGGCCGATGATCACCGTGAACGACCGGTCGGGCACGGCGACGCTGAGGTCCTCGGCGATGGTCCGCCGCTCGTAGGCGAGGGTCATCGCGCTGCCGCTCAGGCGGGACTGCATGCTCCGTGCTCCGTTCTCGTCGTGGTGCGCCCGCCCGTGCGGGCCCTTCCCGCTCACAGCCGGCCGGCCCGGCGTTCGCTGGCGAGCAGCCAGACCAGGTAGGCGCCGCCCAGCACGCCGGTCACCACGCCCACCGGCAGCTGGTGCCCGGCGAAGGCCCGCAGCGCCACCTGGTCGGCGGCGACCACCAGCACCGCCCCGACGACCGCCGCGGGCAGCAGGTTCGGCCCCGGCGCCCGGGTCAGCCGCCGGGCCAGGTGCGGCGCGGTGAGCGCCACGAAGTTCACCGGCCCGGCGGCGGCCGCCGCCAGGGAGACCAGCAGCACCGCCGCCGCCAGCACGACCAGACGCACCCGCTCGACGCGTACGCCGAGGGCGGAGGCGGTGTCGTCGCCCATCTCGACCAGGCGCAGCGCCGGCCCGAAGCCGATCAGCATCACCGGCACCAGCACCGCCAGCGCGATCAGCAGGGGCAGCACGTTGACCCAGCCGCGCCCGTCCAGGCTGCCGGTCAGCCAGAGCACGCCGCGCGCGGCGTCCATCAGCTTCGCCCGGGTCAGCAGCCAGCCGTTGACCCCGGTCAGGATCGCCATGGTGCCGATGCCGACCAGGATCAGGCGGAATCCGTGCACGCCGCGCCGCCAGGCCAGCCCGTAGACCAGCGCGCCGGTGACCAGCCCGCCGGCCACCGCCGACCAGGCCAGCGCCAGGCTGCTGCCGCCGAGCACCACCACGACCAGCGCGCCGGTCGCCGCGCCCTGGGTGAAGCCGAGCATGTCGGGGCTGCCCAGCGGGTTGCGGACCAGCGACTGGAAGACGGCGCCGGCCAGCGCCAGCGCGGCGCCGACGCTGAGCGCGGCGACCACCCGGGGCAGCCGCAGCTCGGTGACGATGAACTCCTCGGCCGGGGTGCCGCCGCCGGTGAGGGTGCGCAGCACGTCGGCGGGGCTCATCGGGTAGTCGCCGCTGCCGACGGCGAGCACGCCCAGCGCCAGCGCCAGCAGCACGCCGGCGAGGCCGACGGCGACGGCGCGGGGGCGCAGCCGCAGGGACAGCGCGCGGGTACGAAGGGTGATCACGGGTGGGCCACCCGTCCGCGCAGCACCAGCCAGAGGAAGAGCGGCCCGCCGACGACGGCGGTCACCGTCCCGACCTGGAGCTCGCCGGGCCGGCTCAGCACCCGGCCCAGCACGTCGGCGCCGAGCAGCAGCACGGGGGCGAGCACCGCGCAGTACGGCAGCATCCAGCGCAGGTCGGGCCCGGTGAGCGCGCGGACCAGGTGCGGCACGAGCAGGCCGACG
Organism: Micromonospora sp. NPDC004336; assembly: GCF_053602615.1. NCBI lineage: Bacteria > Bacillati > Actinomycetota > Actinomycetes > Micromonosporales > Micromonosporaceae > Micromonospora > Micromonospora sp. NPDC004336. The sequence continues at coordinate 10,611 of NZ_JBSGDY010000073.1, read as the reverse complement.
AAGACGATCGGCCCGCAGGCCGCCGTCGCGGCGCCGCAGAGCAGCGTGATCGCCAGGATCACCGTGGCCCGCACGAGCGCGGGCCGGGCGCCGAGCGCGCGCGCCGCGTCGTCGCCGAGCGCCAGCGCGTTGAGCGCGCGGGTGGCGACCAGGGCGACCACCAGGCCCGCCACGATGAACGGCGCGACCGTGCGCACGGTGGCGGGCTCGGCGGCGGCCAGCGACCCCACCGTCCAGAACCGCAGCCGCTCCAGCGACGCCGCGTCGAGCAGCATGACCGCGCTGACGTACGAGTAGAGGGTGGCGTTGAGCGCCGCGCCGGCCAGCGCCAGCCGGGCGGGGGTGGCCCCGCGCCCGCCGCCGACGACGTAGACGGCGGCGGTCACGGCGGCGGCGCCGAGCAGCGCGAACCAGACCTGGCCGCTGAGCCCGCCGATGCCGAGCAGGGCCGCCGCGCTGGCCACCGCAGCGGCGGCGCCGGCGTTGATGCCGAGCAGCCCGGGGTCGGCCAGCGGGTTGCGGGTCAGCGCCTGCATCACCGCGCCGGCCACGCCGAGCGCCGTGCCGGCGAGCAGGCCGAGCAGCGTACGCGGCAGCCGCATCCGGTGCACTACGGCGTACTCGGCGGCGTCGCGGTGCAGCAGGCCCTGCCACACGTCGGCGAGGGGGAGCTGCTTGGCGCCCACGGCGATGCTCAGCACCACGACGGCGGCGAGGAGCAGCACCGACACGGCGAGGCCGGCGACCCGCACCGCGACGCGGCCGGGGCGACGCGCGACGGGCGACGCCGACGGCGCCCCGGCACGGGAGGAGAGCGTGGTGGACAGTGTGGTCTCCGATGGGGTGCGGAATTCCGGGCCGGGCTTGACAGCGATTTAGGTTAGGTTAACCTAACCCCGCTGTCCATGGTCATTCGCCCGACCCTGATCGAAAGACACCGTCATGCAGAATCCCGTGTCCGCCCGCCGCCTCTCCCGCCGGGGCCTGCTCGCCGCCGGTGGCGCCGCCACCCTGGCCGCCCTGCTCGCCGGCTGCGGCCGGGACGAGGACTCCGCCACCCCCGCCGCCCAGAACTCCGGCGGCCCCTGGTCGTTCACCGACGACCGCAACGAGAAGGCGAGCGCCGCCGCCCGCCCGACCCGGGTGGTCGCCTTCACCGGGGCGGCCGCCGCGCTCGTCGACTTCGGCCTCGACAAGCAGATCGTCGGCGTGTTCGGCGAGACGAAGCGCACCGACGGCAGCAAGGACCCGCAGGCCGGCGACCTGAACGTGGAGTCCGTGGAGATCCTCGGCAACGTCTGGGGCGAGTTCAGCCTGGAGAAGTACGCCGCCCTGCGGCCGGAACTGCTCGTCACCCACATGTACGACCCGGGCGCCTTCTGGTACGTGCCGGACGAGAGCAAGGACAAGATCCTCCCGCTCGCCCCGACCGTCACCATCACCACCGCCCGGGTGCCGATGACCAAGCCGATCGAGCGGTACGCGCAGCTCGCCGAGTCCCTCGGCGCCGACCTGTCCGCCAAGAAGGTCACCGACGCCAAGGCCCGCTTCGAGGCCGCCGCCGAGTCGGTCCGCCAGGCGGTCAAGGCGAACCCGGGCATCAAGGTGCTCGCCTGCTCCGGCAGCCCCGACCTGTTCTACGCCTCCAACCCGAAGGTCAGCACCGACCTGATGTACTTCGCCGAGCTGGGCGTCGACATCGTCGTTCCCACCAAGCTGGAGGCCGGCGACTACTTCGAGGCGCTGAGCTGGGAGAACGCCGGCAAGTTCCCGGCCGACCTGCTCCTGCTCGACAACCGTGGCACCGCCCTGCAGCCGAAGGACCTGGCCGCGAAGCCGACCTGGCAGCAGCTCCCGGCGGTCAAGGCCAACCAGATCACCCCGTGGGACGCGGTGCCCCGCTTCTCGTACGCGGGCGCCGCGCCGCTGCTGGAGAACCTCGCCACCGCCATCCGGGGCGCCAAGAAGGTCACGGCGTGAGCACCGCGATCGCCCTCCAGTACCGCTTCTTCGCCGCGCGGGTCGTCGGCGCCCGCCGGATCGGGGCCTCCCTGATCCGGGTCACCCTCGGCGGGCCGGAGCTGGCCGACTTCGCCGGCGGCGGCCGTGACCAGAGCGTCTCGCTGTTCCTGCCGCACCCCGGCCAGCCCGCGCCGGTGCTGCCGATCGAGGCGGGGGAGGACTGGTTCGGCGCGTACCGCGCGATGCCGGCGGACGTGCGCGCGGTGATGCGCTCCTACACGATCCGGGAGCAGCGGCCCGAGGCGTCCGAGGTGGACATCGACTTCGTCAGCCACGGCGACACCGGCCCCGCCTCCCGCTGGGCCCGGCACGCCCTCCCCGGCGACCAGGTGGTGCTGCTCGGCCCGGCCGTGCACGACAACCGCAGCGTCTGCTTCCGCCCCCCGGCCGGCACCGACTCGGTGCTGCTCGTGGCCGACGAGACCGCGCTGCCCGCCGCCGCCGGCATCCTGGCGTGGCTGCCCGCCGACACCCCGGTCCGGGCCTGGATCGAGGTCCCCGACGCGGCGGACATCCAGGAGCTGCCCACCGCCGCCCGCGCCGAGGTGCGCTGGGTCGTGCGGGGCGGCACCGCCCCCGGCAGCACCCTGCTGGCGGACGCGGTCCGCGCCGCGCGGCTGCCGGCCGGCACCCCGTACGCCTGGGTCGCGGGCGAGTCGTCGATGGTGCGGGCGGTGCGGCGGCACCTCGTCGCCGAGCGCGGCCTGGACCGGCGGCACGTCACGTTCTCCGGATACTGGCGGCGCGGCGCGTCCGAGGAGGACCTGCGCGCCGAGGCGAGCGCCGCGGCCGTCGCCTGACCGACGGGCCGGCCGCCGCCCGCACCGGGCGGCGGCCGGTCAGAACTCCTGGTACATCACGTGCAGTCCCACCCGCCCGAGGGTGGGGTGCGCGAACGCGCCGGGCACCGTGCCGACCACCGCGAAGCCCTCCCGCCGGTACAGCTCGACCGCCGAGGCGTTCGACTCGACCACCGCGTTGAACTGCATGCCCGCGTACCCCCGCTCGCGGGCCCAGTCGACCGCGTGCCGGCACAGCGCGGTGCCCACGCCCCGGCCGCGCGCCTCGCGGGCCACCATGAAGCTCGCGGTCGCCACGTGCGACCCCGGCCCGGGGCGGTTGGTGCCCATCTTGGCGGTGCCCAGCACCCGGTCGCCGTCGACCGCGACGACCGTGCGGCCCGGCGCGGCCTCCACCCACATGGCGTACGCCTGCTCGGCGGTCAGCTCCGGGTCGTAGACGAAGGTCTCCCGCGCCCGGACCACCTCCTCGACGATCGGCCACACCTGGGCCCAGTCGGGTTCCTGGAACTCGCGGATCATCATCCGGGGGATGATATCGGCGGCCCGGCGCCTGCCGTCTCCCGCTCGCGCAGCAGCGCGTCCCCGGTGCGGTAGAGCGGCGTCCCGTCGCGGTCGGTGCTCAGCCCAGGCGCACCTGGGCCGGGCGTTCGGGCCGGACGGTGCCGTCGAGGGTGGCGCCGGCCGGGGCGGTGGGCCGGGCCGGCACGATCGGGGCGTCCCGGCCGGTGCCCCGGCGGCCGTCCCCGTCGGGGCGCGACTCCTCGTGGTAGTCCTGCTCCACGTTGACCGACCAGACGTCGTGGCTCGTGCCGCAGGCGATGTTCTCGGCGGTCAGCATCGCCGTCAGCATCGAGTGGTCCTGGTTGTTGTAGCGGTGCATGCCGTTGCGCCCGACCGGGTGCACGTTGGTCACCTCGCTCGCCAGCCACCGGCGGATCACGTCGACGTTGCGCTGATAGCGCTCGTCGTAGACCGGGTACGCCTTCGGCATCCGCACCACGTACCCGGCCTCGACGACGCCCGGCCGGACCAGGCCGAGCCGCTCCAGCTCGGCCGTCGCGGCGGCGACCAGCTCGGCGTCGGGCGTACGCCAGGTCTCGTCGTCCTCGAAGACGAAGTACTCCAGGCCGAGGCAGGTGCGGCCGTCCTTGACCAGGTGCGGCGACCAGGAGCCGAAGTTCTGGATCCGGCCGACCTTCACCGCCGGGTCGTGCACGTAGATCCAGTTGTCGGGGAACGAGAACTCCTCGGGGACCACCAGCGCGACGGTCAGGAAGTCCCGGTACCGCAGGTCGGCCGCGGCGGCCAGCACCTCCGGCGGGGCCGCGGGGCGCAGCGCGGCCACCAGCTCGGAGATCGGCATCGAGGAGACGACGTGCTCGGCGGGCTCGGTGCGCTGCCCGCCCGCCCCGTCGACGGTGACGGCGACCGCCCGGCGGTGCTCCGGGTCGCGGTGCACGGCGGTCACCCAGCTGCCCGTCTCCACCCGGCCGCCGCGCCGGCGGACCTCCTCGGCGCAGCGTTCCCACATCATCCCCGGGCCGAGCTTCGGGTACTGGAACTCCTCGATCAGGCTCGTCACGTCCTTGCGGTTGCGGCGGGGCAGCACGGCGTTGCGGACCGCCTTGGCCAGCGACAGGTTCTTGATCCGCTGCGCGGCCCAGTCGGCCTGCAACCGGTCCGCCGGCATGCCCCACACCTTCTCGGTGTACGTCTTGAAGAACATCGAGTACAGCCGCCAGCCGAACCGGGCCGAGACCCAGCCCTCGAAGTGCGACTGGTCCTTCGGCGGGCGCAGCCGGGCGCGCGCGTACGAGCCCATGCACAGCGCCGCCTCTCGCAGCCCGAGGTTGCGCAAAGCGTTCGCGGCGCTCAACGGGTAGTCGAACAGCGCGCCCCGGTAGTAGATGCGGCTCATCCGGGGCCGCAGCAGGAAGTCCTCGTCGGGCAGGATCTCGTGCCAGAACTCCTCGACCCGGGCCACCTTCGTGAAGAAGCGGTGCCCGCCGATGTCGAAGCGCCACCCGTCCCGCTCGACGGTGCGGCTGATCCCGCCCACCACGTCGTCGGACTCGAAGACCCGGACGGGGGCGCCCCGCCGGAGCAGCTCGTACGCCGCCGTCAGGCCCGCCGGCCCCGCCCCGATGACCACCGTGCCGCGTTGTTCGCCCATGCCGTACCGCTCCCTGCTTCCGCCTGCCGGAGGCGGCCCGCTTACCCGTCATCGGCGGGATCTCACCCGGATCCGCCCTCCGTGCCCCGCCGCCCTCCGCCGCACCGGTGCCCGTGCCCGGTCCGGGCCGCAACCGCCGCGCGGGCGGCGCCGACGTGTCAACCGGCGCGGAACGGGGATGTGGCACCTTTCGGGCGGCCGGATCGGGAGACGTGCGGATGGACAGGTGGCGGGCCGTCGGGCAGGGCCGGCGGCGCGTCGCGCGCCTCTCCGCCGGGCTCGCCGGGCGCGGCCACGACCTGCGGCGCGCCGCCGCGCGGGCCGCCGGTCGGGTGCCGGCGCCGTGGCTGTTCGTGGTGGCCGTCTTCGTCGGCACGAAGGTCGTGCTCAGCGGGGTCGGGGTGCTCGCGCTGAGCGCCTTCGACGACGTGCCGTGGGCGCCGCCGCCGGACGAGACGACGATGCGCGAGCAGCAGCGGGCCGTCTCCGGGCACCGCTGGCTGCACCTGTGGTTCGCGTGGGACTCGTTCCTCTACGACCACCTGGCCCGGCTCCCGCTCGACGAGCCGTGGCGGGACTTCGGCTTCCCCCTGCTCTATCCGTTCCTGGCCCGGCCGCTGGCCCCGCTGCTGGGCGGGGACACCGCGCTGGCGCTGCTGCTCGTCGCCAACGTCGCGTTCCTGCTGATGCTCTTCTACGCCTACCGGCTCGGCGAGCGGCTGCTGGGCGACGACGCGTCGGCCCGCCGGTTCGTCCGCTACCTGGTGCTGCTGCCGGCGGCGTTCCTGTTCCAGGCGGCGTTGACCGAGTCGCTCTTCCTCTGCCTGGCGCTCGCCGCCTTCCACTACGCCGAGCGACGCCGGTGGCTGCTGGTCGGCGTCGTGGGGTTCTTCCTGGCGCTGAGCCGCTCGGCCGGGTTCTTCGTGGTGCTCCCGCTGGCCCTGGTGCTGCTGCGGCAGCACGGCTACCGGCTGGGCCCGCGCGCGCTGTGGGCGTACGTCCGCGTCGGGTGGCCGCTGGTGCTGGTGCCCGCCGGCTGGCTGAGCTTCATGGCGTTCTGCCGTTGGCAGGGCGGCGACTGGCTCGCCTACAAGCACGCCCAGGAGAAGGGCTGGGGCATCTCCGTGCAGAACCCGCTCGCCGTCCTCTGGCACGGCCTGACCGACACCCCGGCCCGGGACGCCCTACGGGTGTGGGTCGCCGTCGTGGTGCTGGTGGTCCTGGTCGCGGGCGCGCGCCGGCTCGGGCTGCCCTACCTCGTGTACGGGCTGATCATGGTCCTGGTGCCGCTGTCGATGGGCCCGCCCGTCTACAAGAGCCTGCTGCGCTACCTGCTCGCCGTGTTTCCGGTCGGCCTGGTGCTGGCCCGCTGGGCCCGGCACGTCACCGCCGACGCCTGGCTGACCGCCGCCCTGGCCCTCCTGCAGGGCGCGCTCTTCGTCGTCTGGCTCGCCTACTGGACCCACTTCATCATCTAGGTGGCCGGCCGTGACGGCCGAGCCCCGTCGCCGGGCCGCGGCGGCCGGGAGCCGGTCGGCGCGGCGGTTCCGGCGGCCCGGGGGCGGACCGGGGTGGCCTCGGGCGCCGGGCCGGCGCTGTCGCGGCGGATGACCTCGGCGGGGAGCACCTCGACGCGGGGCGAGGGCGCGCCGGGGTCGAGGGCCAGCGACATGGCGCGGGCGCCCATCTCGACCAGCGGCAGCCGCACGGTGGTCAGCGCGGGGGTCACGTCCCGGGCGATGGGCATGTCGTCGAAGCCGACGACCGACACCTGCCGTGGCACGGCCACCGAGCGGGCGCGCAGGGTCGCCAGCGCGCCGATCGCCATCGAGTCGTTGAGCGCCACCACGGCGGTCAGCTCCGGATCGGCGTCGAGCAGGGCGGCGGTCGCGGCGGCGCCCCCGTCGCGGTCGAACTCGGCGTGGCGGAGGCGGTGCTCGGGCAGGCTCCGCCCGTGCGCGGCGAGGGCCTCCCGCAGCCCGGCGAGGCGGTCGGTGGTGGTGGTGAGCACCGCCGGCCCGGCCACCACGCCGATCGCCCGGTGGCCCAGCTCGCAGAGCTCGGTGCCGATCAACCGGCCGCCGGCGCGATTGTCCGGCATCACCGCGTCGCCGGAGTGCTCGTGCCGGCCGATGACCGCCACCCGGCCGCCGGTCGCCTCGTACGCGGCGAGCCTGTCGTTGAGCACGCGGGTGAACGCGGCGTCGTGGTAGCCGGAGCCGGCCAGGATGATCGCGGCGACCTGCTGGCCGCGCAGCAGCTCGACGTACTCCAGCTCGCGTTCCGGGTCGCGGTAGCTGTTGCAGATGATCAGCAGCCGCCCCTGGTCGGTGGCGACCCGTTGCAGCCCCCGGGTGATCTCGGCGAAGTACGGGTCGGAGACGTCGTGCACGATGACGCCCACCGCCGTGCGGTGCGCCCGGGCCAGGAGCTGGGCGTGCGCGTTCGGCACGTACCGCAGCTCGGCGACGGCCCGCAGCACCCGCTCGCGCAGCTCGTCGGTGACCGGCTTGCTGCTGCCGTTGATCACCCGGGAGGCGGTCGCGGGCGAGACCCCCGCCCGCCGGGCCACGTCGGACAGGGTCGCCACTGCCGCCCCCTCGGTCGCACTCGACGGCCGCGCCCCAGCATGCCGGCCGACCGCCACCGTACCGCAGAGAAAGGCCTTTCCCCGTCGCGCTGCGCCGCGCCGTCGCGGCCGGCCGGGGACGGGCGGCCGGACGCGTGCAGGAAAGCCCTTGCCTGATCCGGCGGGGGTTCCCTACGCTGCCCAGGAAAGCGTTTGCCTGGCACCCCGGCCCGCCGCTCCCCGGACGACGGCGCGGGCGTGGAGGAGGGGGCCGCCGTCCGCCGCCGTCGCAGGCCGGAGGCCGCCCCGCGGAGGGAAGGAACACCATGACCCGCAGGTCGATCGGCATCATCGTCAACGGCGTCACCGGCCGGATGGGCTACCGCCAACACCTGGTGCGCTCCCTGCTCGCCATCCGCGAGCGGGGCGGCGTGCCCCTGGCCGACGGCACGACCGTCTGGCCCGAACCCGTCCTGGTCGGCCGCAGCGAGGCCAGGCTGCGCGAGGTCGCCGAGCGGCACGGGCTGACCGACTGGACCACCGACCTGACCGCCGCGCTGGCCCGCGACGACGTGGAGATCTACTTCGACGCGCAGGTCACCCAGCAGCGGGAGAAGGCGATCCGCCGGGCGATCGAGGCCGGCAAGCACATCTACACCGAGAAGCCGCTGGCCGAGGACACGCTCGGCGCGCTGGACCTGGCCCGCGCCGCCCGCGCGGCCGGGGTCAGGACCGGGGTGGTGCAGGACAAGCTCTTCCTGCCCGGGCTGCGCAAGCTCAAGCGGCTGATCGACGGCGGCTTCTTCGGCCGGATCCTGTCGGTGCGCGGCGAGTTCGGCTACTGGGTCTTCGAGGGCGACTGGCAGCCCGCGCAGCGCCCGTCCTGGAACTACCGGGCCGAGGACGGCGGCGGCATCGTCGTGGACATGTTCCCGCACTGGCACTACGTGCTGGAGGAACTCTTCGGCCGGGTGCGGACGGTCTCCTGCGTCACCGCCACCCACGTGCCGCAGCGGGTGGACGAGGCGGGCCGGGCCTACCCGGCGACCGCCGACGACGCCGCGTACGGCATCTTCGAGCTCGACGGCGGCGTGGTGGCCCAGCTCAACTCCTCCTGGTGCGTCCGGGTGCACCGCGACGAACTGGTCGAGTTCCAGGTCGACGGCACCGAGGGCAGCGCGGTCGCCGGGCTGCGCGGCTGCCGGGTGCAGCACCGGGCGGTCACCCCGAAGCCGGTGTGGAACCCGGACCTGCCGGTCACCGAGGACTTCCGCGCCCAGTGGACCGAGGTGCCGGACAACGAGGAGTTCGACAACGGCTTCAAGGCGCAGTGGGAGGCGTTCCTGCGGCACGTCGTCGCCGACGAGCCGTTCCCGTGGGACTTCCTGGCCGGCGCGCGCGGCGTGCAGCTCGCCGAGCTGGGCCTGCGCTCGGCCCGCGAGGGCGCCCGGCTCGACGTCCCGGAGCTGGAACTGTGAGCGCGCCCGCCGCCGTCGGGACGCGGGTGCTGCTGCCGGGCGGGCGGCGGCACCGGCTGACCGGGGGCGCCGGCTTCCCGCGCCCCGCCGGTCCGCCGGCCGCCCGCATCGCGTACGCCGCCGCGCACGTGGTCGCCGACCCGACCGCCGAGAACGTCCCGGGCGCCCCCGCCGCCCTCGACTGGGACCGCACCCTGGCCTTCCGGCGCCACCTCTGGTCGTACGGCCTGGGGGTGGCCGAGGCGATGGACACCGCCCAGCGCGGCATGGGCCTGGACTACCCGGCGACCCGGGAACTGGTCCGGCGCAGCGCCGCCGAGGCCCGCGCTGCCGGCGGCCGGATCGTCGCCGGGGTCAACACCGACCAGCTCCCGCCCGGCCCGGCCACCCTGGCCGAGGTCACCCGCGCCTACCGGGAGCAGCTCGACGACGTGCGGTCGGCCGGCGCCCGCCCGGTGCTGATGTGCAGCCGCCACCTGGCCGCCGCCGCCCGCGGCCCCCGGGACTACCTGCGGGTGTACGCGGAGCTGCTGGCCGCCGCCGACCAGCCGGTGGTGCTGCACTGGCTCGGCCCGATGTTCGACCCGGCGCTGACCGGCTACTGGGGCTCGACCGACCTGGACCGGGCCGCCGACACCGTCGTCGAGCTGGTCGGTGCCCACGCCGACCGGGTGGACGGGATCAAGGTGTCGCTGCTCGACGCCGGCCGCGAGGTGGCGCTGCGCCGCCGCCTGCCCGTGGGGGTACGCCTCTACACCGGCGACGACTTCCACTACCCCGAGCTGATCCGGGGCGACGCCGCCGGCCACTCCGACGCGCTGCTCGGGGTCTTCGCCGCGATCGCCCCGGCCGCCGCCGCCGCGCTGGCCGCGCTGGACCGGGGCGACCTGGCGGCGTACGACGAGATCTTCGCGCCGACGGTGCCGCTGGCCCGGCACCTCTTCGCGGCGCCCACCTGGCACTACAAGACCGGGATCGTCTTCCTGGCCTGGCTCGCCGGGCACCAGGACCACTTCACGATGGTCGGCGGGGCGCAGTCGGGCCGCTCGCCGGCGCACCTGGCGACCCTGCTCACCCTCGCCGACGCCGCCGGGCTGCTGCCCGACGCCGACCTGGCCGCCGCCCGCGCCCGCGCCTTCTTCACCGTCGCCGGGGTGACCGGGTGACCCCGGCGGGGACGGTCGGTCCGCAGCGGGCGGACGCCCTGCGGCGGTTCGCGTTCAACCAGGCCACCGCGCAGCACTGGCCGCTGCCCGAGGTGGTCGCCGGCTGCGTCGAGGCGGGGGTGCCCGGCATCGGGCTGTGGCGCGAGCCGGTGGCCGCGTACGGGCTGGCCCGCGCCGCCCGGCTGGTCCGCGACGCCGGCCTCGCCGTCACCTCGCTGTGCCGGGGCGGCTTCTTCACCGCCGACGACTGGCGGGACGACAACCTGCGCGCCGTCGAGGAGGCCGCCGCGCTCGGCGCGCCGGTGCGTGTTCTAGTTACGAATTTCACACGTCAGAACACCAGTCACACCCCCTACAAACTCGTAAGCCCCCCACACCAACAAAAAACCCCCCGGGGCGC
>NZ_JBSGDY010000072.1:0-28983 GCF_053602615.1 Micromonospora sp. NPDC004336 | reverse complement strand
CGGACGATCGCCCGGCCCATCGCCACCAGCTGGCGCTGACCGCCGGAGAGGTTCGCCGGCTTGCGGTCCAGCCTGCAGGCAGCCCGCCCGCGTGCCGACGGCGTTCACGGCGGTCAGCCCGGCGAGCAGGAGCAGCAGGAGCGCCGGCAGGCCGGCCGCCAGTTCGGCGGTGAAGGAACCCCGGTCGTGGCCGGCCCGCCGGCGCCCGTTCACTTGAGTGCCCGGTCGATGACGGCGGTCAACGCGGACTGCACGTTGCCGGAGGTCAGCACCTTCAGCAGGATCCCGGCGAAGGCGACGGCGGCCAGGGTGCCGACCGCGTACTCCGCCGTGTTCATCCCGGCGTCCCCGCGTAGGCGGGAGAGGAGCTTGCGCACCTTACTGTCCTTTCTCGATGGTGATCAGAGCACGTCGCCGAGGACGGCGACGACCACCGGCACAAGGCCGGCGAGAATGAAGGCCGGCAGGAAGCAGAGCCCCAGCGGCAGCACGATGAGCACGCCCGCCCTTCGGGCCGCCGCCTCGGCAGCCGTGGACCGGTCGGCGCGCAGGTCGTCGGCGAGCCGGGTCAGCGCGCCGGCCAGCGCGGCACCGCTGTTCGAGGAGCGAAGGACGGCTGCCGTGAGCCGCTCCGCGCCCGGCACCGACGCGAGCGGCTCCCACGCCTCCTCCGGGCCGCCGCCGAGTCGCAGCAACCGGCCGACCCGGGCGAGCCGGTCGGCGAGCGGCCCGTCGAGCGCCTCCGCCACGGCCAGGACGGACCTGTCCACCGGCGCGCCCGCCCGCATCGCCGCCGCCAGCAGGTCTGCGGCGAGTGGCAGGTCGGCGGCCTCGCGCAGTCGTCGTCTGCGTACGGCCGGCGGCTCGATCCGGCGCAGCAGCCGGTCGAGCAGCAGGGCCGCCGGCCCGGCCGCCAGGAGCCCGGGCCAGCCGTCGAAGACGACGGCCACGGCCAGGCCACCCAGCCCGGCCGCCAGCCGGACGGCGTCCGGCCGTCGCCAGGACCGCGCGGCCTCCGGCGTGTCGTCGCCGGTCCCGGACCCGACCCGAGCCGTGTCGGCCGGGCGTACGCCGGGCGGCGCCGCGCCCAGCGCGCGCAGTCGGCGCAGGGGCCGCCGTCCGGCGAGAAGCGCCATGACGAGCAGGGCCACCGCCGCCAGGCAGCCCGCGACCAGCACCGCGCGGGACATCAGGCCACCCGCCCCGACGTCGCGCCCAGCCGTTCGGCCCAGAACAGTCCCGCGACCTGGAGAACGACGGCGGCGACTGCGCACGCGCCGCCGACCGGGGTGTGCAGCAGCACCGCCACCGGATCGACGCCGATGCCGTAGCCGAGCCCGATGCCGCCGAGCGGCAGGGCGGCGAGCAGCAGCGCGGTGGCTCGCGCCCCGGCCGCCTGGGCGTCCGCCGCGGCGAGGCCCCGGTCGGACGAGCGGGCGTCCGCCTCGATGCGCTCCAGCAGCTCGGCCAGCGGCGCGCCCGTCCGGTCGGCGAGGCGTACGGCCGCCCGGGCCAGCCGCTCCAGCCGGTCCGAGCCGTCCCGCCGGCCATCGCCGGCAATTGCGTCGTCCCGGCCACTCCCGGCGGGAGGGCCGGGCTGCCCGAGGGTGAGTCGCTCGGCGGCGACCGGCACCGGCAGGCCGGCGCGGAGATCGGCGGCCAGCCCACAGAGCTGGTCCAGCCGGTGGCGCCGCGCGCGGTCCGCGCGCCGGCCCGACTGTCGCCGCAGCACGGCGCGGACGGCGAGCGTGCCGTAGCCGCCGAGGGCCACCGCCGCGACCGGCCCGGCCAGCAGCAGCCCGGTCGCGGTGCCCGTTAGCCCCGCCAGCAGCAGCGTGCGCCTCGGCGACAGGCCCCGCACGCCCGACCGGCTCTCCCCGCCGGCCGGGGCGGTCTGCCGCCGGTCGGGCCGGCGGGGTGCCGCCGTCGGGGCGGGTGTGCCGGCGGGGCGTCGTGGGTCCCGACGGGCCGGCGGTCGAGCCGGTCCCGCCGGCCGGGACGGGCCCGGATGCCCGCCGACGGGCCAGGACCAGGCCGGCCGGTCCGCCACGTTGCGCAGCGCCCACTGCGCCCCACCGCCCGGTTCGCGCCCGCTCGCCGACGTGCCGTGCGCGGCGGCAACCCGAACGACGGCAGGCAGGGCCGGGGGCGCGACCGCCTCGAACACGACGTCACGCTCCGCCTGCCGCCCGGCCGACGCCCCGACAGCGCCGGTGGCGGGTGTCGTGGCGACGCCGCCCACAGGGGTGGCCCGGCCCGGAGGCGCGACGCGGACCGCAGGGGTGGCGTGATCCGCAGGGGCGGGGTGGTCAGCACCGGTGGGGCGGTGGTCCGGGCCGGACGCCTGCCGCAGCTCGGCGATCCAGTCGACGAGCGGGTCGTCCGCCCCCGCCTTCCGGTACGCCTCGCCGGAGAGCACGCGCCGACGGCCCCGAAGGCCGCCCAGCAGGTTGGCCACGACCACCGCCGCGACGATCGCCAGCAACGCCAGCAGCGCGTACGGGGCGCTCACTGTGGCCCCGCCGACCCGGGCCAGGGCTCGCGCAGGACCGGCGGCACCGGCACGCCGCGCTCCCGCAGCAGCGCGGCGAGTTCGCGGGCGGCCGGGCCGAGGCCGCGCCCGCGGGTCCAGGCGGGAACCGCGGTGACCAGTCGGTCCGCCCCTTCGGGCAGGAGCAGGCACAGCGACTCCAGCACCCGGCCACGCTCGCCCCGCCGCACCTGGAGCACCACCTGGAGGGCGGCGGCCACCTGGGCGTGCAGCGCGGGGCGGGGCAGCCCGCCGAGCATGCCGAGGGCCTCCAGCCGGGCCGGCACGTCCGACGGAGCGTTGGCGTGCAGGGTGCCGGCGCCGCCGTCGTGGCCGGTGTTGAGGGCGGCGAGCAGGTCGACCACCTCACCGCCCCGGCACTCGCCGACCACCAGCCGGTCGGGCCGCATGCGCAGCGCCTGCCGGACCAGGTCGGTCAGCCCCACCGCGCCGGAGCCCTCCACGTTGGCCGTCCTGGCCTGCAGCCCGACGACGTGCGGATGCCGGGGGTGCAGCTCGGCCGCGTCCTCCACCAGCACGATCCGCTCCGTGGCCGGCACCAGCCCGAGCAGCGTGTTCAGCAGGGTGGTCTTGCCCGAGCCGGTGCCGCCGGTCACCAGGTACGCCAGCCGGGCCGACACCACGGCGGAGAGCACCGGCGCCACCGGTCGCGGCACCGTCCCCTGGCGCACCAACTCGTCGAGGGTGAACGGTCGCTGCCGGAACGTCCGCAGGGACAGGTAGGGCCCGTCGGTCGCCACCGGCGGCAGCACGGCGTGCAGCCGCGTGCCGTCGGGCAGCCGGGCGTCCGCGTACGGGGAGCCGTCGTCGAGCCGCCGGCCCGCGCTGGCGGTCAGCCGCTGGGCGAGCCGGCGCACGTCGTCCACCGTGCCGACCGGCACCGCTACCTGGTGCAGGCCCTGCCCGCGATCCACCCAGACCCGGACGCCGTTGACCAGCACGTCGGTGACCTCCGGGTCGGCCAGGAGCGGGGCGAGCGGACCGGCCCCCACGAGGTCGTCGCGCACCCGGTCGGCCATCCGCAGCAGGGCGGTGTCCCCGAGCACGGCGGCGGCGGGCTCGGCGCGTACGGCGGAGACGATCGCGGCGGGGGTGACGGGCGCTGCCGCCGCCGCGATCCGCTGTCGCACCCGGGAGGCGAGGGTTTCGCCCTCGGTGGGCCCGGTCATGCCGCACCCGCCGTGGGCGCGCCGGTCAGCTCGGCGACGATGCGCTGGCAGAGGGAGGCGAGCGGGCCCCGGCCGTGGGCGGTCGGCGCCTCGCCCCGCTCCAGCCCCCGGGCCAGCGCCGGCTCCGGACGGAGGGTGCCGGCGAGCGGAAGCCCCAGCGCGCGGGCCACCTCGGCGGCCCCGAGTCGGCCCGGCGCGGGCCCGCGCACGATCACCGACATCGCGGCGCAGTGCGGTGCGGCGGCCGCCACCACCCGGGTGGCCGCGGCGGTGGCCCGCAGTTCGGCCGGTACGACGACGAACACCTGGTCGGCCGCCTGGAGGGCGGTGACTGCCGCGTCGTCCAACTGGCGGGGCAGGTCCACCACCACGAAGTCCCGGCCGCGCCGGGCGGCGTCGATCGTGGCCGCCATCGCCTGGGCGGGCAGGGCCAGCAGGTCGCCCCGGTCCCAGGAGAGCACCACCAGGTCGCCCCGGCTCGGCAGGGCGCGCACCAGCGCCGGGGCGTCCACCCGGCCGTCGGCGTCCGTCAGTGCCGGCCACCGCAGCCCTTCGAGCTGCTCCCAGCCGAGCACGAGGTCGAGCCCGCCGCCGAGCGGGTCGGCGTCGACGAGCAGGGTGCGCAGCCGGGCGCGCGCGGCGGTCACCGCGAGCCCGCCGGCCAGGATGCTCGCGCCCGCGCCGCCGCGCCCGCCCAGCACGGCGGTGATCCGTGCTCCGCCCCGGTCGACGCCGTCCGGGCCGCACTCGGCGAACCGGTCGACCAGCCACGGCTCGGCCGCCGGCAGGACCGCCACGTGTTCGGCGCCGATCAGCTCGGCGACCTCGAAGCCGGGATCGGGCTGACCGGACCGGCCGACCAGCACCATCCGTGGCCGCTGCGGCAGCCGCGCCCGCAGGCACTGCTGGGCCTGGTCGACGCCGACCAGCACCAGCGGCGCGGGCAGCCAGCGGGTCCGGGCCGCCGCCGGGTCGGCGGCGAGCTCCACCTCGACGCCGCCCGCTGCGGCGAGCCGGAGGAGGTCGTCGAGCAGATCGCCGTCCGAGGTGACGAGCAGCGGCAGGCGCCGGTGCGGCGGGACGGAGGTACGGGGTGGCATCGCGGCCTCCAGCGGTCGGGCTCCTGGGTTGCTGTCCCGTGACCCTGCTCCTGACCCGTCACCGGCCGCCGTCCCTCGCCGGCCGCCTGTGGACAACTTCGGCACCTGTGGACAACGCCCACCGGGCGAGTCGATCTGCTATGGCCGCCGGCCGTACGGATCGATAGCCTGCGTTGCATGCACCGCAGCCGCGTGTACGCCATCCTGATCGACACGCCGCGGGCGGAGGCCGCCCGGGCGGCGGCGTTCTGGTCTGCCGCCCTCGGCGTCCCGGCCGAGCCCGACGCCGGATATCCGCAGTTCATCAGCCTGCACGACGCCCTGCCCGGGCTGGTCGCCGCCGTGCAGGTGGTCGACGACGAGCCCCGCTTCCACCTGGACTTCGAGACCGACGACGTCGAGGCGGAGACCGCCCGGCTGATCGCCCTCGGCGCCACCCAGGTCGCGCGGTGGCAGGAGTGCCGCGTGCTGCGCGTGCCCGGCGGACACCTGGTCTGCGTCCTACCGGTGGAGAGCCCGCCGGAGGTCTTCGACGCCGAGGCCAGGACCTGGCCGTGACGGGGTGCGCGGTCAGCCACCTCTGACGCGGTCCGGCTGGCCGCCGTCGCCGACCAGAAGGGAAGGCGGCGTCAGGAACAGTTGCGTGCGCTCGGTGGGACCGCGGCACGACGTCGGCTCTGGTCGCGGTCGACCTCCTGCAGGGCGAGGACGTCGGCGTCGAGGGTGGTCCGGCGCCCGCGACCGGCTCGGTGAGCGGCGCCACCGATCACTGTTCTGTACCGTACATTCCAGAACTGCTACGGTACGGGGCATGGCGCGACCGAAGGCGTTCGACGAGGACCAGGTGCTGGATGCGGCCATGCGGGCGTTCTGGTCGGCCGGCTACGAGGCGACCTCGACGGAAGACCTGTGCGAGGCGACCGGGTTGGGCCGGAGCAGCATCTACAACACCTTCAAGAGCAAGCACGAACTGTTCGAGAAGACGCTGCTGCGCTACATGGCGAGCCGCACCGCCTCGATCGTCGAGTTGCTGGAGAGCGACCTGCCGGTCCGGGAGAAGATCCGCACCCTCCTGTGGCGGGCCGCCGAGACCGAGCCCGGAGACCCGGTCGGCTGCCTGGTGGTCAACTCCATCATCGAGCTGGCGCCGCACGACGAGGAGATCGCCGCCCGACTCGAACGCGACCAGGATCGGCGACTCACGGCCCTCCGCCTGGCGATAGAGGCAGGCCAGCGCCGGCGGGAGATCGACGCGGACAAGGACCCCGCCACCCTCGCCCGCTTCGTCGTCGCCACGATCAGCGGGATGCGCGTCCTCGCTCGCGGCGGCGCCGATCCCGCCACCCTGCGGGCGGTCGCCGACACCGCCCTCGACGCGGTCTGACAGCGGCGGCTCCGGCCGCCGCCATCTCACACCCTAATTTTGTACCGATCAGTTCAATAGGAGGAGGCATCCCGATGCCGCTAGCCGTCTACGTCCTCGGCCTGGCGATATTCGCCCAGGGCACGTCGGAACTCATGCTCGCCGGCCTGCTTCCCGAGATGGCCGCCGACCTGGGCGTGTCGATCCCGCACACCGGGCTGCTGATCTCCGCGTTCGCCGCCGGCATGCTGGTGGGCGCCCCGGTCCTAACCGTGGCGACCCTGCGCTGGCCGCGCCGCACCGCCCTGCTGACGTTTCTCGCGATCTTCGCCGCCGCGCACGTCGCGGGCGCGCTGACCCCGAACTACGAGGTCCTGCTCGCCACCCGGATCGTGGGCGCCTTCGTGTACGCCGGCTTCTGGGCGGTCGCCGTGGTCGCGGCCGTCGACCTCGCCGGGCCGACCGCCCGGGGGCGGGCGGTCGGAGTCGTCGCGGGCGGTCTCACCGTCGCCACCGTCGTCGGCCTGCCCGCCGGCACGGTCGTCGGTCAACACCTCGGCTGGCGCGCCGCCTTCTGGGCCGTGGCGGTGCTCACCGCCCTCGCGGCCGTCGGGGTCGTCGCCACCATCCCGGCCGGACGACCGCATCCGCGGCGCGCACCCCGGCTCGCAGACGAGTTCCGCGCCCTGGCGAACGTGCAGCTCTGGCTGCTGTACGCCACGACGGCCCTCGCCACGACCGCCCTGATCGTCTCGTTCAGCTACCTGGCGCCGATGCTGACCGAGACGACCGGCCTGGCGTCGGGCTGGGTCCCCGCGGTCCTCGCCCTCTACGGGATCGGCGCGCTCATCGGCATCACCATCGGCAGCCGCAGCGCGGACACGCGTCCCGTCCGCACCCTCCACATCGGGATCGGCGGGCTCGTCGCCGTCTCGACGCTGCTCGCCCTGACGACCGACGTACCCGCGCTGGCCGTTCCGGCCGTCCTCCTGCTCGGCGCGTTCGGGTTCGCCACCAACCCCACCCTGAACAGCCGCGCGTTCACGCTCGCGCCCAACGCGCCGACCCTCGCCGCCGCGACGAACGTCTCCGCCTTCAACGTGGGGATCACGGCGGGGCCGTGGCTCGGCGGCCTGGCCATCGACGCCGGCTTCGACTACCCCGCCGTCGCCTGGATCGGCGCGGCGCTCGGGGTCGTCACGCTCGGCGTGGTGGCGCTGTCCGCCGCCCTGCAACGCCGACAGTCCCACGCCGCGACGGGCCCCCGCACCACGGCTCCGACGCTCGCAGGCGGACGCGCCCCCGCCACGGCCTCCTGCGGCGAACGAGCATGATCGAAGATCGCGACGGGCGCACGGCGTTCGTCGATGGCCCGCTGGCTCTCGGACGACGCGCTGCCCGCGTAGGCCACCAGGACGGGCCTCAGTCGTGAACGTTAGATGTCCAGCCGCAGTTGGGGCCATCGGTCCAGCCATCCCTTGGCCTCAACTCGGCGCCGCACCTTCGCGCGGCCCGCCGGGTTGTCGAAGGCCGGAGAGGGGCGGACAACCATTCCCACGAGGTCAGCCGGCCCATGGCAGGTCACCAGGCGAACCGACTCACCCCGCAGAGCTACCGCGACGCACGTTGCCGTTTCGGGCCAGCGCGAAATCGCGTCCAGGGCGGACGTGTAGGGCTCGTCGCCGTTGCGCAGATGCATCCGTGCCTGGTTACGAATCTCCCACGGCACCCCGGGCAGGGCCGCCGCGGCTTGGGCTTCCGCGTGTTCCTCCTCGCGTTGGTCCAGTCTTGCCGGGTCGAAGTAGGCGACATCCACGTCGCGCTCCGGCGAGACCGGAAGCTTGCTGATCGCGTCCCAGACCCGATTGCGTACGAACCCGGCACCGATCCACCAGTCCGGCAATCCAAGATCAGCCACAGTCCGAAGGACCCGCATTGCTTCCGGGTCTGACTCGATTACGCCCACGACGTCCTGTGCGCTCATGACCACCCAGGGACCCTAGACCAGTGGACGGCCCCACCACTTGCATGGCGGGCTGAGGGCAGACCTACGGCCGCTGGAAGTGGTCAGTCCCTGGGCTTCGCAGTAGCGAAGCAGACGCACGGCCACGCCCGCGTCGCGGGACAACTCCCCGAGCTTCATGTGACCCGCCCCATAGGACGACGACTTGAAACTAACACCTATGTCACATCCTAATGTCGATCACATGACGACGACCATTACTGCACCAGCACCCGTTTCGCTCTACGGATTCCTGACCCCCAAGCCCGGACACGCCGACGTTTTCCGAAAGCTCCTGATGGACCTCGTCGAACCCTCTCGAGGACACGAGGGCAACCTTCTATACCACCTTCACGAACAGGAGGACGGCCGATTCTTCCTCTATGAGGTCTGGCGTTCGCAGGAGGACCTCGACCGGCACAACGCGACCCCTCTGCTGCGCGCCTTCATGGATGAACTGCCCGAGCACATCGAAGGAACGCCCGAGGCCTACTTCGGCGCGATGAGGAGTCCCTATCCGGCCCTCGCGGCCTGACCGGGGGAGGACTTCTTCGGCAAGCTGTCCCTGCTGTGCCACCCCGTCACCGCGCGATCGTCTCGGCTGCTGCCGACGCGGGCCTGCGCTGGGGCGAGTGCGCCGGGGGCTGGCCTGGCCTGCTCGTCGGTCGACCTCGATCGAGCCATGCTGCGCGTGGTTTCAGGTCGCCGAGGAGACGCACCGCGAATGGTGCTTGCGCTCGTCACGGCCGCGTTGACGGTTCGGTTTGTGGAAGCACCTCCGTCATGGCTCGGCGAGCAGCCTCTAGGTGACCGCAGCGGGCCAGCATGACAGCCTGGGCGCATGCCATCGGAGTTTCTGGATCACGGCGGGATGCGCTACGCAGTCCAGTTCATGTACGCCGTGCCTGACGATGCCTGGTACGTCGAGTTGAGTGAGGCTGTACCGGCGCCTGCCTCCTGGACAGACATCCCCGATGCTGTGACCTATCTGCCCGGCCCAGCACTTCTTCTCGCGGTGGTACCCGACGAGGACCCGACAAGGGAGCCGACGATCAGCATCCCCCGAGTTGAAGAGCGCGACATCCCCTACGAGGTCATGCGCTGGTACCTGGAGAAGGTCACCGAGGAGGTAGACCGCTGCCGTACTGCCATGGTCGAGAACAGGAAAGGCGACATGTAGACACTTGAAGATCAGCCAGGCCGGCTCCGGCGGCCGATGCCGGCCGGAGGCCGCCTGCGCGCGGCGGAACGGCTGGGGGCGCTCACGACGTGCGCCGTCTCGACGTCGACAGGTCCGAGAATGGACGACGATTCGAGACGCAGGAGGTGAGCTGTGACGTCGAGTAGCGCTGAGCAGATGCCCGAGTGGCCGACCGCTGAGCACGTACCGGCTGAGAAACTGGCGCGTCATCAGGGCATCCGGCCAGTCGCCTCCGTCGACGACCTGGCCCGGCCCGACCTGTTCGAGTCGGACGAGGAACTGGATGACTTTCTCGCCGACCTCTACGCCTCCCGGCGGGCCGGCGCCGCGTGAGCCCGGTCGTCCTGGACACCGACGTAGCGTCGGCGGCGGGCGGGCGGGCCGCGCCTGCGCGGCCCGTCGATCGGGGTTGCTGCACATCGCCCAGGTGGCGGGGAAGCCCACGGCGGGATCGGGCTGCGGGCGTACCCGAAGACTCGGGCCGGCGTGCGGACGGTGCCGATGCCGCCGTTCGTCGCCGAGAAGGCGGCGGCGGTGGCGCACGTGGCGGCCTCGGCGTTCGGCGGGCTGCGGTTCCACGGCCTGCGGCACTCGTACGTCACGCGGCTGGCGATCGACGGGGTGCCGGTCAACGTGGTGCGGCGGGTCGTGGGGCCACGAGAAGGCGTCAACGACGCTCAATCGTTACACGCACACCCCGGACGACTGCGCCGACCGGGTGCGGCTGACATTCGCTGACGTTCGCCGACTATCCGCCCGGCGCCCCGCCCGACCGGACCCCGGAGAGGCGCCTCCACCAGGTCGGGAGCGCTCCCCGGAAAGGGACGACCCCCGTCGGGGGGAGACGGGGGTCGTCGGGAGGTTCGGCTCCGGGGGGTCGAGCCGAACCCACTCAGCGGTCACGGGGGGTGCAACCGCCGAGGGTCTGCTGTCGTACGGGATATGAACGCCTGTCGTAACGACAAGTCTGCCTGAGCGGACCTGTATACGTCGAGTGGTGCCGCCTCCACTCCGTGCGAATTTATGTTCGCAGAGTGTGATCGACGTCACGATGAGCGAAGGTGGTGGGGTCGGCCCGCACGTCCAGGGGGCACCGGACCCCGGGCACCCGCCGACCATAGACCATCCGGCTAGACTTTCGCGCCGTGGGCCGAAGTGCCGCTTTTTTCGATCTGGACAAGACCGTCATCGCCAAGTCGAGCGCCCTGGCGTTCGGTCGGCCGTTCTACCGGGACGGTCTGATCACCCGGCGTGACGTGGTCAAGTCGGCGTACGCGCAGCTGATGTTCCGGCTGGGCGGCACCGACGAGCAGACCATGGCCAGGACCCGGGACTATCTTGCCGCGCTCTGCAAGGGCTGGCAGGTCGAGCAGGTCCGCCAGATCGTGGCGGAGACACTGCACGAGCTGATCAACCCCTACGTGTACGCCGAGGCCGCCGCCCTCATCGAGGAGCACCAGGCGGCCGGGCGGGACGTGGTGCTGGTCTCCGCCTCCGGCGAGGAGATGGTCGGGCCGATCGGGGCGCTGCTCGGCGTGACCGACGTGATCGCCACCCGGATGGGCGTGGTGGACGGCCGCTACAGCGGCGAGGTCGAGTTCTACGCGGCCGGCCCGAGCAAGGTCGACGCGGTCAGCGAGCTGGCCGCCGAGCGCGGGTACGACCTGGCGGACTCGTACGCCTACTCCGACTCGTACAGCGACCGCCCGCTGCTGGAGTGCGTCGGCCACCCCTCGGTGGTCAACCCGGACCGGCAGCTGCGCCGGCTCGCCGTGGAGAACTCCTGGCCGGTGCTGGAGTTCCGGCACCCGATCCCGCTGGGCCGGCGGCTGCGCGAGCGCCCGGCCGTCCCGGTCGCGGCGGCGGCGCTGGGAGTGGGCGTGGGCGTCGCCATCGGCATCGCCTGGTACGGCCGTCACCGCCGCACCCGCGCCACCCCCACACCCGCCTGAGCGATCGACAGACGAAAACGTGGGAACACCCGCCTGAGCGAACCGCAGGCAAACTCCGGGAACGGGACTGGTCAGGCGGCGGCGAGGATCTCGTCGCCGATGGTGGTGAGCTGGTCCGCCCCGACCTCCACCGCCGACATGTAGTGCCGCAGCCAGGAGCGCAGCCCGTCGGGGGTGCCGGTGGCGAACGCGCCGGCCGAGCCGACGTACTCGGGCTCGCGCTCGCGGTGACCGACGTCGACGGCGAGGAGGCCGCGCGGGTCGAGCCCGCTGGAGAGCAGCACCAGCCGGGCGGCGCCGCGCGCCACCACCCCGGACGGGCCGGCGAAGGGGCGCAGGTTCAGCAGTTCGCCGTGCACGACGGCGGCCAGCACCAGCGGGGAGACCTTCGTGCCGCCGGCGACGAGCCCGGCCAGGCCGTCCAGCCGGGCGGCGACCACCGGATCGGCGACGGGCCGGCCCAGCTCGGCCTCGGCAACGACGTCGCGGGCCGCCAGCACGTGCAGCTTCGCCAGCGCCTGCCGGGGGGCCTTCGGCCAGAGCTCGGACAGGCCGGGCAGCGCCCCGGCGACCCGGAGCGCGCCCTGGACCACCGGCTCGGTCACGGTCCCGGCGCGGACGGCCTCGCGCTCGTGGGCGTACCCCTCCAGGGCGGCGCTGGCCACCGCGGACCGGAGGCTGACCTCGGCCGCGACCTGACCACCGTGGCGGCGCAGGGCGCGGTGCCCCAGCGCCTGGTCGAAGCGCTCGCGTGCCCGCTCGACGGCGGGTGCGATGTCGGCGAGCGCGAGCAGCGGGGCGAGCGGGTCTGCGGTCACCCCGTCACGCTATCGACTGCCCGGCCCGACCCGCCGACGAGCCGCCCGGAAGCGACCGCCGCCACCCACGAGGCGACCCTTCCTCCGCGGAACGGGCCGCCCGGAAGCGACCAGCCGCCACCAACGAGCTGACCCTTCCTGCGCGGAACGCGCCGACCGGGGCGCGTCTGCCGCCGTCCGGCGCGCGCTGGGGGCCGCTCGGCGCGCGTCGGGCGGACCGGCGCTCCCCGGACGGGCCGCCCCGACTAACCTCGTGCGGGAGACACAGATCACCCCGAGCGACGAGGGAGCACGGCATGAGCGAGGCATTGGCCAATCTGCTGAACGAGACGCGCCAGTTCCCGCCGCCGGCCGAACTCGCCGCGAACGCCAATGTCACCGCCGACGCCTACGGGGAGGCCGACGCGGACCGGCTGGCGTTCTGGGAGCGGCAGGCCGGGCGGCTGACCTGGGCCCGGCAGTGGGACCAGGTGCTCGACTGGTCGAACCCGCCGTTCGCGAAGTGGTTCGTCGGCGGGCAGCTCAACGTGGCGTACAACTGCCTGGACCGGCACGTCGAGGCCGGCCTGGGCGACAAGGTCGCCATCCACTGGGAGGGCGAGCCGGGCGACACCCGCACCATCACGTACGCCGACCTGCACCGGCTGACCTGCCAGGCGGCGAACGCGCTGACGGAGCTGGGCGTGACCGCCGGCGACCGGGTGGCCATCTACCTGCCGATGGTGCCCGAGGCGGCGGTGGCGATGCTCGCCTGCGCCCGCATCGGGGCGACGCACAGCGTGGTCTTCGGCGGCTTCTCCGCCGACGCGCTGACCAACCGGATCCAGGACGCCAGCGCCAAGGTCGTGATCACCGCCGACGGCGGCTACCGCCGGGGCAAGCCGTCGGCGCTGAAGCCGACCGTGGACGAGGCGGTGGCCAACTGCCCGTCGATCGAGCACGTGCTGGTGGTGCGCCGCACCGGCGAGGAGGTCGCCTGGTCGGCGAAGGACCGCTGGTGGCACGAGACGGTGGAGACGGCCCCGGTCGAGCACGCCGCGCAGCCGTTCGACGCCGAGCACCCGCTGTTCATCCTCTACACCAGCGGCACCACGGCCCGGCCGAAGGGCATCCTGCACACCACCGGCGGCTACCTCACCCAGACGGCGTACACGACGCACGCGGTCTTCGACCTGAAGCCGGAGACGGACGTCTACTGGTGCACGGCCGACATCGGCTGGGTGACCGGGCACTCCTACATCGTCTACGGTCCGCTCTCCAACGGCGCCACCCAGGTGATGTACGAGGGCACCCCGGACACCCCGCACAAGGGCCGGTTCTGGGAGATCGTCGACAAGTACAAGGTCAACATCCTCTACACCGCGCCGACGCTGATCCGCACCATGATGAAGTGGGGCGAGGACATCCCCGCCGGCTACGACCTCTCCTCGCTGCGGCTGCTCGGCAGCGTCGGCGAGCCGATCAACCCCGAGGCGTGGATGTGGTACAGGCAGCACGTCGGCCGGGGTGAGCTGCCGATCGTCGACACCTGGTGGCAGACCGAGACCGGTTCGATCATGATCTCGCCGCTGCCGGGCGTCACCGAGACGAAGCCGGGCTCGGCGATGACGCCGCTGCCCGGGATCAGCGCCGACGTGGTGGACGACCAGGGCCAGTCGGTGCCGAACGGCGGCGGCGGCTACCTGGTGCTGCGCGAGCCGTGGCCGTCGATGCTGCGCACGATCTGGGGCGACGACAACCGGTTCGTCGAGACGTACTGGTCGCGGTTCGAGGGCATGTACTTCGCCGGGGACGGCGCGAAGCGGGACGACGACGGGCACATCTGGCTGCTGGGCCGCGTCGACGACGTGATGCTGGTGTCGGGGCACAACATCTCCACCACCGAGGTGGAGTCGGCGCTGGTCTCGCACCCGTCGGTGGCCGAGGCGGCGGTGGTCGGCGCGACGGACCCGACGACCGGGCAGGCGATCGTCGCGTTCGCCATCCCGCGCGGGAGCATCGACACCGCCGGCGAGGCGGGCGAGAAGCTCATCGCCGACCTGCGCAACCACGTGGCGAAAACGCTCGGCCCGATCGCCAAGCCCCGGCAGATCATGCTGGTGCCGGAGCTGCCGAAGACCCGCTCCGGCAAGATCATGCGCCGGCTGCTGCGGGACGTGGCCGAGAACCGGTCGCTCGGCGACGTCACCACGCTCCAGGACTCGTCCGTGATGGACCTGATCTCGTCCGGGATGGGCGGCGGCAAGTCCGACGAGGACTGACGCCAGGCGTACGCCCCGATGGGTGGCGGCCCCGACGGGCCGTCACCCATCGTCATTTCTTACGGGTACGTGACGGACCGCCTGCGACGTGTCACATCGGTCGGTCGGAGGAACGCGGAGAAGCTGAACGGACACAGGCGGTCTTCGACCCCTGTCGTCGGCCCTGTTTCTGTTCTAGGTTCACGCAGGTCGGGTCGGTTCGATGAACATCACATCGATGAGCGGGCCGACCGGCTCCCTCCCTCCCATGCCCGAGAAATGGAGCGGCATGAACAGAAAACCGCAATCCGGGTCGCGCCGACGCCTACTCGTCGCGCTGCCCGCCATCGCCCTCGCCGCCACGTCACTGACCGTGACCGGCAGCGCGGCGTCGGCGGAGCCGGGCCCCGCCCGTGCCGTCATCGGCGCGGACGAGTTCTACATCAACTACGCCGAGCCGGCCGTCCAGCCCGACAGCAACGGCCGTGAGGTCAAGGGCAAGGGCGGCGTCTACGCCCCGGCCGTCGAGGAGGCCCGGGCCTACGACCGGAAGTACGCCCGGGGCAACCCGGTAACGGCCCGGCAGCTCGCGAAGACCGAGGCCAAGGCGATCAAGACGGGCAAGAACCCGCGGCAGATCAAGCAGGCCCCGAGCACGCAGACGGCCAAGCTGCTGACCCTGCTGGTGGAGTTCAACGACCAGGCCAACGACGACTTCACCGACGTCATGGTCCCCAAGACGGTCTTCGAGGACAGGAGCTGCGTCCTCGGCACCAAGCAGAACGGGCCCCTGCACAACAACATCCCGAACCCGGCGACGCTGCCGCGCGAGGACAACAACTCGATGTGGGTGCCGGACTTCTCGCCGGCGCACTACGACAAGATGCTCTACACCAAGGAGGGCATCACCGAGCGGGTCCGCCCCGACCTGACCGGGCCGGACGGCAAGCCGGGGATCAACCTGGCCGGCCGGACGATGCACAACATGTACCTGGAGATGTCCAAGGGCGCGTACACGGTCGACGGGCAGGCCAGCCCGTGGATCAAGGTGCCGCACTCGGAGGGCTGGTACGCGGCCTCCCGCTGCTTCCAGGACGAGAACGGCAACTGGGTCGCCGGCCGCCAGCAGTCGATGAACGGCCACCCGGACAACCCGCAGGGGGCGGGCCGGCTGGCCACCGACGCGATCGACACGCTCGCCAAGATGGACCCGAACTTCCCCTGGGCCGACTACGACATCGAGGACCAGGCCGACCGGGACGGCGACGGCAACGTCTTCGAGCCGGACGGCGTGATCGACCACCTGGTGCTGGTGCACGCCGGCCAGGGCAAGTCCCGCGGCGGCGGCGCCGAGGGCCCGTACGCCATCTGGGCGCACTCGTCGTCGATCGCCGGCGGCTACACCATCCCCGGCACCGACCTCCAGGTCTCGAACTACATCGTGCAGCCGGAGGACGCCGGCGTCGGCGTCTTCGCCCACGAGTTCGGCCACGACCTGGGCCTGCCGGACCTCTACGACACCTCCGGCAACGCCGACTCGGACGTCGACTTCTGGGACCTGATGGCCTCGGGTTCGCACTCCGGCGAGATCTTCCAGGCGCTGCCGACGCACATGGGCCTGTGGGACAAGTGGGTGCTCGGCTGGGCCGACCCGCTGACCCTCGCGCCCGGCTCCGACCCGCGTTCCGTGCAGCTCGGCCAGACCTCGCGCACCCCGCGCGGCACCAAGGACGGCATCAAGATCGACCTGCCGAACAAGGTGATCACGCTGGCCACGCCGCACAGCGGCAGCAAGATGTGGTACTCCGGCGCCGACCAGGACTGGGCGGACGTGAAGATCGCCCGGCAGGTGGCCGTCCCGGCGGCGGCGGACGCGAAGTTCTGGATGTGGAACAACTTCGTCATCGAGGCGGACTGGGACTACGGCTTCGTCGAGGTCTCGACCGACGGCGGCGCCACCTGGGCCGAGCAGAAGGTCTACGACTCGACGGGCAAGCTGGTCACCACCAACGACGGCTACGCCGACCCGAACGGCCGGATGGTGGACTTCGGCAACAAGAAGTACGGCCTGACCGGTGACACCCACGGCTGGCGGCACGACTACGTCGACCTGTCGGCCTTCGCCGGGCAGACCGTGCAGATCCGGCTCCGCTACGCCACCGACGAGGCGTTCGCCGAGCGCGGCTGGTTCGCCGACGACTTCTCGGTGACCGGCGGCGGCGCCACCACCTGGAGCGACGACGTCGAGGCCGGCGCCAACGGCTGGACCGCGACGGGCGGCACGTTCGTCGACACCACCGGCGCGGGCTGGCGGATCGACGGCGGCACCTCGGTGCAGGCGCACTACTACCTGGCCGAGTGGCGCAACTTCGACGGCTTCGACAAGGGCCTGAAGTACGGCTACGACACGGTCTACTCGCACGAGGCGTGGAAGGTCGACCGGGTCTCCTACAACGCCCCCGGCATGCTGGTCTGGTACCGGGACACGGCGCTCGGCGACGTCAACCACACCACCGCGCAGCTCACCTCGCTGCCGAGCTACGGCGCCAAGGGCGGTCTGCTGATCGTCGACTCGCACTTCGACCCGTACCGCCGCACGGGCGAGGCGGCCGTCAAGGACCCGTCGGTGCTGGACAACCTGCCCAGCCGCCCGCAGTCCGCGAACGCGGCCTTCTCGCTCAACCCCACGTACCCCTTCCGGGAGTGCCTGGAGGCGGCGGACGAGCCGTACAGCGAGTACTGCACCGACTTCGGCGCCCAGCCGGCCGTGCCGGGCTTCACCGACGCCAAGGGCTGGTACCCGGGCATCGAGATCCGCGACGGGGCGGCGTACGCCCGGGACAGCGACGCCTCGGTCGTCGTCCCGTCGAGGGGCAACGCGCCGTACACCACCCGGGTCACCAACCCGGACGGTACGCCGGCACCGGCCTACTACGGGGTCACCCTGGGCGGCGGCGCCATCGTGCTGGGCACCGGCAACCCCGGTGACCAGGGCGTCTCCTACGGCGTCAAGATCACCATCAAGCGGGCCGCGAAGGACAACTCGTACGCCACGGTGCACGTCACCCCGGCGCGGAGCTGACCCGAGGACCGACTGACGGGACACACGGCGGGGCCCGTTCGGAGCACACTTGCTCCGGGCGGGCCCCGTCCGCGTCGCGGGCCCCGTCGGCGTCGCGGGCCCCGTCGGCGTCGCGGGCGCCGTCGGCCGTCCGCCGGCCTCCGTGACGAATCGCGGGCCGCCGGCGCTCCCCGAAGGGGACCTCATAACTCCGGCCACAGAGAGTGATCGTGGCCAAAACGTAACGTGAACCAGGGTTCGTGGGACGCGCCCTTTGGTCGCAATTTATGCGGATATGAGGGTCGCGAGGCGCGGTCCGATTGCTTATTTGACCCGTGACAACCGCGCATCCCCTCTGCCAGGGTGAGTAACGCATCACATGACAGTCGTGGCCTCGGCCGCGCCCGTCATGTAACAGATCCACAAAGGAGGAGGACCTTTGAGGAGACGAGTCACAGCCGGTCTGGCCTCGGCCACGGCCGCGCTGCTGGCGGCGGGAGTCGTGTCGGCGCCGGCCTCCGGCGCACCGGCCGCGGACCCGGCCCCCGGTTCCGACAAGGCGAAGCACGGCAGGGACAACCTCCCCGATCCGAAGGCGGATCAGCAGCGGGAGCTCCGGAAGAAGGCCATCGCCGACCTGCTCTCCGGCAAGGCCAAGCTTTCCACGCGCAACGGCTCGAAGGTCATCCAGGTCAAGGACGACCTGTTCGTCGAGTACCAGCAGGCCCCGAAGACCGACCCCATCTTCACGATGCTCGTCGAGTTCGGCGACCAGACCGACCCCCGGACCGGTGGAGCTGCCGGCCCGGTGCGCAACCAGATCGCCGAGCCGGACCGCGACTGGGACGGCAGCCCGACCGACGACAACAGCACGCTGTGGCGGCCGGACTTCAACCGGGCGCACTACCAGGACATGATGTTCGGTCCGGGTGAGTCGATGCGGGACTTCTACTACAAGCAGTCCGGCGGGCGCTACACCGTCAACGGCGACGTCAGCGACTGGGTGAAGGTCCCCTACAACGAGGCCCGGTACGGCAGCAACGCCATCTCCGAGGCCGACGGGTACTGGAACTTCGTCAAGGACAGCGCCACCGCCTGGTACCAGTCCCAGGTCGCGGCCGGCAAGACGCCGGAGCAGATCAAGCAGTACCTGGCCCAGTTCGACATCTGGGACCGGTACGACTTCGACGGCGACGGCGACTTCAACGAGCCCGACGGCTACATCGACCACTTCCAGGCGGTGCACGCCGGCGAGGGCGAGGAGGCCGGCGGCGGCGCCCAGGGCGAGGACGCCATCTGGTCGCACCGCTGGGCGGCGTTCCCGAACCTGGCCGGCAGCGCCGGTCCGGGCGCGAACAAGGCCGGCGGTGTCCAGATCGGTGACACCGGCATCTGGATCCGTGACTACACCACGGAGCCGGAGAACGGCGGTCTGGGCGTGTTCGCCCACGAGTACGGCCACGACCTCGGTCTGCCGGACCTCTACGACACCGCCGGTGGCGACAACGGCGTCGGCTTCTGGAGCCTGATGTCCTCCGGTTCGTGGCTGAGCCGCGGCAAGGACGACATCGGCTCGACCCCGGGCTACATGGACCCGTGGTCGAAGCTCTACCTGGGTTGGCTGAACTACTCGGTCGTCGAGGAGAACAGCGGCACCACCCGGGTCACGCTCGGCCCGGCCGGCGACAGCGACGGGCCGAAGGCCCAGGCCGTCGTCGTCAACCTGCCGGCGCAGACCCAGACCACCAGCTACAACACGCCGTTCGGCGGGTCGTACGAGTGGTGGGGCGGCAGCGCGGACGACCTGAACACCACGCTGACCCGTCAGCTCGACCTGACCGGTACGACGTCCGCGTCGATCACCGCGAAGGCCTGGTACGACATCGAAGAGGACTACGACTACCTCTACGCCGAGGTGTCGACCAACGGTGGCGCCACCTGGACCCCGCTGAGCAACTCGTCGATCGACGCCGGCGAGTCCGGGGTCGACGGCTCGACCAGCGGCGCCTGGGTGGACCTGGCCTACGACCTGTCCGCGTACGCCGGGCAGACCGTGCAGTTCCGCTACCGCTACCAGACCGACGGCGGCGTGCACCTCGCCGGCGCGTTCCTGGACGACATCTCGCTGGTCAAGGGCGGCGCCGTCGCCTGGACCGATGACGCCGAGACGCTGGCCGCCGAGTGGACCGCCAAGGGCTTCACCCGGATGGGCGGCTCCGTGACCGACACGTACCCGCGCTTCTACATCGCGGAGAACCGGTCGTACGTCGGCTACGACGACACCCTGCGGACCGGCGGGTACAACTACGGGTTCAACAACACCCGGCCCAACTGGGTGGAGCGGTTCTCGAACCACCCGGGCATGCTGGTGTGGTACGTGAACTACGCGTACGGCGACAACAACACCTCGGAGCACCCGGGCTACGGCCTGAACCTCCCGGTGGACGTCCGGCCGAACAAGATCACCGTGGACGGCCAGGGCAACATCACCAACCGGCGCAACGGCTTCGACGCCACGTTCAGCCGGTACGCCAAGCCGGCGCAGACCTTCCACCTGAACGGTGTCCCGGTCACGCTCCCGGCGCTCGCGGCGAACCCGGTGTTCTCGGACAACGGGCCGAACAAGTACTGGACGGCCGCGAACCCGTGGAACTCGGTGAAGGTGGCCGGCTCCGGCACCCGGATCGAGATCCTCCAGCAGGGCACCAACCCGACCGACGACATGGTCGTCAAGGTCAGCAACTGACGATCGAGTTACCCCGTGGGGCCGGTGGCGGTGACGCCACCGGCCCCACTTTCGCGTAACCGATCAGGCCGATCGAAAACCGCCTCTTCCGCCCCATCGACGTTCGTAATCCCTGCTCACGGGGGATGGTCGACGCGCGAGATGTGACGGTGAAAAGCATTCTCAACAAAACTTTGCAACAAATCGACGCACGCGTCTTCCCAGGGGTCACAGGACTGTCTATGTTCACCATTGGTCCCACTAGTGGGATCGATCTCCGCCGGCCCGTACCCCCGTTGGGCCGGTTCCCTCACACCGGAGGTACCACGTGCGCAAAGTCGCAGTGGGTCTGCTCGGGCTTTCGCTGACAGCGACGGGACTGGCGGTCGGCACGTCCGCCAGCGCCGCCCCGCAGCCGAAGTTGCCGACGGCCGCTCCGTCGGTCGCCGAGCCAGCCCATGTCGACCACGACCTGCCGAACCCGCTGGAGGACAAGCGTCGCGCCCTGCGCCAGGAGGGCCTGAGCGACGTCCTCTCCGGCCGCCTGAAGCCGCAGAAGGTCAACGGCAGCACGGTCGTCAAGGTCGGCAAGACCCAGGCCGAGGGGGCTGCCGCCCGCTCGACCCGGGCCAACGCCGCCACCCAGACGGAGGACCAGTACGTCGAGCTCTCCCGGGAGAAGACGGACCGCATCTTCGTCATCCTCGCCGAGTTCGGCAACGAGCGGCACCCGAGCTACCCGGACCAGGACACCGACCCGGACACCGCGGGCCCGACCCGGTTCGACGGGCCGCTGCACAACGAGATCCCGCAGCCCAACCGGGCGGTGGACAACTCGACCGTGTGGCAGGCGGACTACAACGCCGACTACTACCGCAAGCTCTACTTCGGCACCAACCCCGGTGACGAGTCGGTGAAGCAGTACTACGAGGCCCAGTCCTCGGGTCGCTACAGCGTCGACGGCAAGGTCACCGACTGGGTGAAGGTGAAGTACAACGAGGCCCGCTACGGCCGCTCCGGCGGCTACCCGTGCGCCTCCAACGTCTGCACCAACACCTGGGCGCTGGTCCGCGACGCCGCCAACCAGTGGGTCGCCGACCAGAAGGCCGCCGGCCGCACCGACGCCCAGATCGCCGCGGACCTCAAGGCGATGGACGAGTGGGACCGGTACGACCACGACTCGGACGGCAACTTCAACGAGCCGGACGGCTACATCGACCACTTCCAGATCGTCCACTCCGGTGGCGACGAGGCCGACGGTGACCCGTACCAGGGCGAGGACGCCATCTGGAGCCACCGCTGGTACGCCTTCGCGTCCGACCAGGGCTCGACCGGCCCGGCCGACAACCCGGCCGGCGGCACCCAGATCGGCAACACCGGCATCTGGATCGGCGACTACACCATCCAGCCGGAGAACGGCGGCCGGAGCGTCTTCTACCACGAGTACGGCCACGACCTCGGTCTGCCGGACGACTACAACGTCACCAGTGGTGGGGACAACAACAACGAGCACTGGACCCTGATGGCCCAGAGCCGGCTCGGCGCCAAGGACGACGCCGGCATCGGCGACCGCGGCGGCGACCTCGGCGCCTGGAACAAGCTCCAGCTCGGCTGGCTCGACTACGAGGTGGTCGTGGCGGGGCAGAAGCGGACCATGACCCTCGGCCCGCAGGAATACAACAGCGACGAGGCGCAGGCCGCCGTCGTGGTGCTCCCGAAGCGTGACTACACGTTCGAGCACGGCGCGCCGTTCGAGGGCACCAAGCAGTTCTTCTCCGGCAACCAGGACGACCTCAACAGCACGATGACCCGGACCCTGGACTTCACCGGGAAGTCGTCGGCGTCGCTGTCGATGAAGGGCCGCTACAACATCGAGGCCGACTACGACTACCTCTTCTTCGAGGCGTCGCTGGACGGCGGCCAGACCTGGGTGACCCTGCCCGGCACGGCCAACGGCCAGCCGCTCAAGGAGATCTCGGCCGGCCGCTACGCCCTCGACGGCAGCAGCGGCGGCCAGTGGGTCGACGTCAACATCCCGATGGACGTGGCGGCGGGCAAGGTCGCGCAGTTCCGGCTCCGCTACCAGACCGACGGCGGCGTCTCCGAGGGTGGCTTCTACGGTGACGCGATCACCGTGACGGCCGACGGGCAGACCGTCGTCTCCGACGGCGCCGAGGCCGGCGCCGGCGGCTGGACGCTCGCCGGCGGCTTCGAGGTCGCCGAGGCGAGCTACACCAAGGCGTACGACAACTACTACATCGCGGGCACCCGGCAGTACATCTCGTACGACAAGTACCTGAAGACCGGCCCGTACTTCTTCGGCTACCAGAACACCCGCCCGGACTACGTGGACCACTACGCGTACCAGGAGGGCCTGCTGATCTCCTACTGGAACACCCGCTGGGCGGACAACGACACGTTCGCGCACCCGGGTGAGGGTCGCAACCTGATCATCGACGCGCACCCGCGGCCGATCTACAACCTGACCGGGCAGCCCTGGCGGGCCCGCGTCCAGGTCTACGACGCGCCGTTCAGCCTGAAGAAGGCCGACTCGTTCACGCTGCACCTCAACAGCCAGCCGCAGTACATCCGTGGCCAGGCCGCGCAGCCGCTGTTCGACGACACCAAGCAGTACTGGTACCCGGAGCTGCCGAACCACGGCGTCAAGCTCCCGGCCACCGGCACCAAGATCAAGGTTCTGGAGAAGGACGGCGTCTACACCAAGATCCGCATCTCCTGATCCACCGATCCCGCACCACCAGACGATGCCCGGGCAGGTCACCTGCCCGGGCATCGCCCGTTCCGCCCGCCCGTCGGGCGGGGTCCCCCGTGCCCGCCGGGCGATCCCGGCCACCCTCCCGGCTCGGCGGCGGAAGCCGACAGGCGGCGGGGTCCTAGGCTGTCTGCCATGACCGAGCAGCGTGGCGGGCCCGCCGACGAGTCCTGCGTCCTCACCGAGGGGCCGTGGACGCACCGGTTCGTCGGCGCGAACGGCAGCCGGTTCCACGTCGTCGAGGCCGGCACCGGCCCGATGGTGCTCTTCCTGCACGGCTTCCCCGAGCACTGGTGGGCCTGGCACGAGATGCTGCCGGCCATCGCCGACGCCGGGTTCCGGGCCGTCGCCGTCGACCTGCGCGGCTACGGCGCCAGCGACAAGCCGCCCCGGGGCTACGACGGCTACACCCTCGCCGCCGACATCGCCGGCCTGATCCGGGCCCTGGGCGAGCGCTCCGCGACCGTGGTCGGCACCGGCATCGGCGGCATGATCGGGTGGACCGTGGCGTCGTTCCACCCGTCGCTGGTCCGCCGGCTGGTGGTGCTCGGCGCACCCCACCCGCTCCGGCTCCGGGCCGCCATCTTCGCCGACCCGCGGGGGCAGTTCGCCGCCTCCACGCCCACCCTGAAGTTCCAGCTGCCCCGCTACGAGCACGTGCTCACCCGGGACGACGCGGCGGCGGTGGAGGAGATGCTGCGCCGCTGGGGCGGGCCGCGCTGGGTGCACGGGCCGGAGTTCGAGGCGTACGCCCGCCGCTGCCGGGAGGCGATGCGGATCCCGCAGGCGGCGTTCTGCGCGCTGGAGGGCTACCGCTGGGCCTTCCGGTCGGTGCTCCGCCTGCACGGCTACCGCTTCGTCCGGCTGATGCAGAAGCCGCTGGTCACACCGACCCTCCAACTGCACGGCGCGCTCGACCAGGCGTCCCTGCCGCGCACCGCCCAGGGCTCCGGCCGGTACGTGGTGGCGCCCTACGAGTGGCGGCTGCTCGACGGCGTGGGGCACTTCCCGCACGTGGAGGCCCGCGAGGTGGTGCTCGGCGAGATCCTGCGGTGGGCGAAGTCCTGACTCAGACCCGCTGCTCGCGCAGGTCGGCCACCTCGGCGGCGGGCGCCCAGCCCTGGTAGACGCCGAAGTCGAAGACCTCCAGCCCCATCGCCCGCGCGACGGGCCAGCGCCCGCCCGTGTACTCCACCCGCAGCCAGCCGTCGTGCTCGCCCAGGACGATGAACGGCTGCCCCTGCCAGGTGCAGGTCGTCCGCACGTACGACAGGTCGTCGACCTCGCCGGCCGGCACCACCCGGACGTACCGGCCGGGGCGTACCTCCTCGAAGCCCTCGCCCGGCTCGGGCTGGTAGAGCCGGACGTCGTCGCCGTCCGGGCTCGCCTGGTACTCCCGACCCCGCCAGCGGGCCACGTAGCCGTCCCGGATCACTGCTCACCGACCTGTCGCCACCGCAGCGCGTCGGTGTCGAGGATGGCCACCACCCGCTCGGTGCCGTCCGCGCCGATCCGCCACAGCTGCGCGCCGTGCGGCAGCCGGGCGCTGTCCACCTTGAACTCGGCCACCACGTCGCTGCTCTCCCCCGGCGCGAAGCCGTTGCCCCGGAACGGCGGGCGTTCGATGACCCAGCCCTCCATGGCCCGCATGGCGGCCTCGTTCTGCCCGCCGTACGGGATCCGGTAGAGGCTGGGCCGGTGCGCCGGCCAGCGCAGCACGTAGATCTCCTCGGCGTCCCGGGCGAACGGCGACTCCGGATGCCCGAGGCCGAGGGCGTCGTGGAGCTGGGCCGGGGTGTTCAGGTGGGCCAGCTCGTTGGCCCGGTGCACGAAGCCGGAGACCCGGTCGTAGCCCCGCTCCAGATAGTACGCGAGCTGGCTGGGGGCCACCGCCTTCTGCATGACGATCGGCCGGGCCGGGTCGGGTGCGGCGTAGCGGGGACGGCTCACCGGCTCCTCGGCGGGCGGCGACGGCTCGCTCTCCGCCCCGGTGTCGTCACCGAGCCCCACCTCCGCCGCCCAGTTGGCCAGCGCGACGATCTGCTCGCCGGGCAGCTTCGCCCCGACCGGGCTGCCCGGGTTGACCGCGAACGACCACGACTCGTCCGGCCAGCGCCGGATGAGCTGGACGAACCTGACCTCGACGGTCTCGACCGCCGCGTCGGTGTGCTCGGCGAGCCGCTCCGGCGACGTGTGCACCACGACGAACGTCTCGCCGTCCAGCTCCTGCGTACGCCAGACGAAGCCCGGCTCGCCGGGCCGGCTGCCCGGCGCGGAGTCGGCCGCCACCGGCAGCAGCACGCGGGCCAGTAGCAGCGTGGACAGGAAGGTGTCGGTGCTGCCGGCCCCGGCGGCGTCGAGCAGGTTCTCCTCGACCTCGTTGGCCGGCTGGAAGTCGGCCGGCACGGCCTGGGCCCGGGTCGCCGGCCCGCCGGCGCCGGCCGGCCCGGTCATTTCCTCATCCGGCCGGTCGGCAACCGGATCGTCGACCGGACCGGGGAGGCCGGGATCGGCCACAGCGGCGGGCGCCGGGGCGACCGGACCGGCGGGGGCCGGGTCGGCGGCAACCCGGTCCGCGCGGGCCGGGTCGGTCGAGGCCGGGTGGACGGGAGCCGGATCGGCCGGGCCCGCGGGCGCGGGGACGACCGGATCGGGTGTGGGGCCGTGCGCCCCGGACGCGTGGGCGGGGCCGGCGGGCTCGGGATCTACCGGTCCGGCGGACGCCGGACCGAACGGCCCGGCGGGCGCGGCTACGGGCGGGACGTCGGCTGCCGGGACGGCCGGCGCCTGGTGCCCCGGACCGGACGTGGCGTCGGCCGGACCGGACGCCGGGGCGACCGGGCTCACCGGGGCCCCCGGGCTCACCGGGGCCGCCGGGCTCGACGGCGGGGCTGGCGGGGCGGCCGGGCTCGCGGGGGCGGCGGATGCCGACCGGTCGCCCCGGCGGACCGGCTCGAACAGCGACACGGGTTCGTCGGCTGCGCCCTCGGTCGGCCCGGCGATCTCCCTCGACTCGATGACCGTGCCCTCGATGACGATCGGCGTGAACCCGCGCCGGGGCGCGGGCGGCCCGGAGACCGGCTCCGCGGCCGACACCGGTTCGTCCGCCGGTTCTGGCTGGGGCGTGGGCCGGGGACGCGGCAGCGCCTGCGTGGCGTCCCCGTCCGGCTCCGGCCGGCGCGCGCCGTACGGCGGCGCGGGGTCGGGGCCGGGAACCCGCAGCTCCCGGGTGACGTCCTCGGCGGGCGCGTCGGGTCGCCGCGACGGCAGCACCTGGGTGTTCTCCGCACCCGCCACGGCGAACGCGCGGGTCGGCTCCCCGTCGGCCGGGGTGACCGGGAACGGTGGGCCCGGGGTGACCGGGAACGGCTGGGTCGGGGCGGCAGGGAACGGCTGGGTCGGGCCCTCCGGCACCGGCTCGGCGAGCGGCCGACGCCGGGGGAACGGCTGGCCGCCGCGCGCGAGGCGGGGCGGCGGGGCGGCGCGTTCGCCGGAGCGCAGCGCCTCCTGCCGCTGGGCCGTCGCGCGGCCGGACGCCGGCTCGAAGAAGGACCGGTGGTTGGGCCGCTCCGGCGGCTCCGCGGCGGGGCGGCCGTTCGGCGGCGTGGGCTGCGCGACCGGCGGGACCGGCCGGCCCTCCGCGCGGTCGGCGAGCGGCGCGAACCGGGACGGCACCGGCCGGTCGACGGCCGCCGCCCCGTCGCCCCGTGCGGCCTCGCCGGCGGTCGGGGCACCCTGCCACGGGGCCGACGGGTGCGCGGGCGGGCCGCCCGTGCGGGGCGGCTCGGGCGGCGGCCCGGGCCGGGCGGGCGTGGCCCGGCCGGTGCTCGACGCCGCCGTGGACTCCGGCCGGGGCGGGGCGCCGAGGCCGGGCGCCGGACCGGCCACGGCCCGCCCCACGTCCAGCGTCGGCCGGATGCCGGGCCGGTCGGGCGGGTCCTGGCCGATGGCCTGGGCGCGCGCCCGGGCCACCGTCTCCGCCCGTTCCAGCCGGGCCCGCGCGCCCAGGGTGCGGCCGGGCAGCCGGACGTCGCCACGGGAGAGCTGGGCGACGAACCAGGCCGGCAGGTAGCCCTCGACGGGCAGGCCCGGGTTCACCGCCAGCCACCACTCGTGGTTGGGCCAGCCGGCGGCCAGGTCGGCGTACGTGGTGCGGCGGCTGGTGCCCGCGTGCTCCCCGAGGCAGGCGCGCATGGCGCCGGCGGAGGTGAACGCCAGCACGTGGGTGCGGCCGCCGGTCGTCCAGGTGCCCCAGCCCATCGGTGCCCGGCCGGCGAGCGCCTCGGCGGAGACGGGCAGCAGGAGCTCCGTCCCGGCCAGGATGCGGAAGTAGAGCTGCTGGTCGCTCGCGCGCAGCGCGTCCCGCATCGCCGCTTCGGCGTCGGTGGCCGGCTCCCAGTCGGTCACGGCCACCACTCCTCCCGCGAACAGGCCATAGGTATCGCGTACAACCTACAAGGTAGTAACAAGATCACAATGGCTGGCCGGCAGCGGTCCGCGCCGTCGCGCCGAAGGCGCTAACATCCCGTCCCGGTGTCGACACGATACGGAGGCGGTCGATGTCCCGGTCCCCCGCGCGCCCGCCCCTGGCTGCCCTGACGGCGGCGCTGCTGACCGCCGTCGCCGCCGCCCCGACCACCGTCGCGCCGGCCGCTGTGAGCGCCGTCGCACCGGCCGCCGCGAGCGCCGCCGGGGCGTCGGCCCGTCCCGCCCCGCCACCCGCCGTCGGTCGGTCGGCGACCGCCGCCCCGCCCGCCCCCGCCGGCCGGGCGGCGCCGACGTCGCGGCCCGCCGGCACGGGACCGCTCGCCGCCGGCCGGTCCGCCCCCGCCGGGCGGGCGGCCCCCGGCTGCCCCGCACCGCTGGCCCCGGTCCGGCCGGTGGCCGCACCCCCGTGGCCCCAGCAGCGGTACGCCCCGGAACGGCTGGCGCCGCTGGCCACCGGGGCCGGGGTGACGGTGGCGGTGGTCGACTCCGGCGTGGATCGCCGGCACCCGCAGCTGGCCGGCCGGGTCCTCGACGGCGCCGACCTGCTCGACCGGGGCGGCGACGGCGGCCGGGACTGCGCCGGCCACGGCACCGGCGTGGCGAGCATCATCGCCGCCGGCCCCCGCGACGGGGTGGCGTTCCAGGGCCTCGCCCCGGGCGCCCGGATCCTGCCCGTACGGGTCAGCGAGCAGCAGGTCGTCGACGGGCGGGAGTCGGGGCGCACGGTCAGCGCCGGGGAGTTCGCCCGGGCCATCCGCTGGGCCGTCGACCACGACGCCGACGTGCTCAACCTCTCCGTCGTGCTGTACGCGGACGACCCCGAGGTGCGGGCCGCGGTCCGCTACGCCGTCGAGCGGGACGTGGTCGTGGTGGCCGCCGCCGGCAACCTGCACGACAGCGGCGACCCCCGGCCGTACCCGGCCGCGTACGACGGGGTGCTCGGGGTGGGCGCGATCGGGGCGGACGGGGCGCGGGCCCCGTTCTCGCAGACCGGCGCGTACGTCGACCTGGTCGCCCCCGGCAGCGACGTGCTGATGGCCGCCCCCGGCCAGGGCCACCACCGGGCCGAGGGGACCAGCTACGCGGCGCCCTTCGTGTCGGCCACGGCCGCGCTGCTGCGGCAGTACCGCCCGGAGCTGACCGCCGCGGAGGTGGCGCGACGGATCGTGGCCACCGCGGACCCGGCACCGGGCCGGGGCGGCGGGTACGGCGCGGGGGTGCTGAACCCGTACCGGGCGGTCACCGAGACCGGCGGTGGGGCGGCGGAACGGTCCCGCCCGGCCACCGCCCTCGCCGACGACCGGGCCGATCCGGCGCTGGTGGCGCAGCGGGCCCGCCGGGCGGCGGCCCGGGACCGGGCGCTGCTGGTGGCCGGGGTCGGCGGGGCGGCCGTGGCGGTGGCGGCGCTGCTGGCGCTGGTCGTGCCGCGCGGCGCCCGCCGCCGCTGGCACGGGGTGCTCGCCCTGGTCGCGGTTGCGGTGCTGCTGCCCGGGCGGTATCCGGCGGCGCTGCGGTCGACGTCGCTGGGGGTGGGGCTGAC
>NZ_JBSGDY010000071.1:9402-29056 GCF_053602615.1 Micromonospora sp. NPDC004336 | reverse complement strand
CCCCGCAGGCCGCGCAACTGCTCGACGGCGAGCCCTACGTCAACATGCTGGAGACCGTGGCCTCGTCCAGCAGCGCCACCGCGAGGTCCTCGTACGAGATGGTCGAGGCCCCGTCCGCGCCGACCACCAGGGTGTCGGCGCCGAGCCGGTAGCGGCCGGTGCGCTCCCCGGGCACGAGCAGCGCGGGCGGGCTCAGGTAGGCCCAGTCGGCCCCGGTGTCGGCCCGGCACGCGTCGAGCTGGTCCCGGCAGGCCAGCGCGATGGCGCGCCACTCGACGGGAAGGGCCGGATCGTCGACGACCGTGCCGCCGCCCGCGCCCGGGACGGTCAGGGTCGCGGCGCCGCCGACCAGCAGCAGCCGCACCCCGGTCCGGGCGACGCCGGCCAGCAGCGCGCGGGTGGTGGTGACCAGGTCGGCCTCCCGGCCTGGCGCCGGGCGGGCCGCGCCGATCACGAGGTCCCGGCCGGCACTCAGCGTCACCACGTCGTCGACCTCGGCGGCGTCGCCGCGCGCGACGACGGCGCCGGCGGGCAGGTCCCGGGCGCGGGCCGGGTCGCGGACGACGGCGGTCACGAGATGACCGCGGGCCGACGCCTCGGCGGTGATCCGGCGGCCGGCGCTACCGGCCGCCCCGAAGACGGTGATGTGCATGGCTCTCCTGTCGGTGTCTGTGGATGCGGCGGGACTGCGTCACGATGGCGGCGAGGACGACCAGCCCGCCCAGCAGTTGCGCGGCCGTGAGCCGCTGGTCGAGCACGAGCCAGCCCAGCGCCGTCGCCACGAGCGGGCTGAGCAGGCCGAGGAAGGTGACCGTGGTCGGCGGGAGGGCGCGGATGCCCCGGAACCAGAGGGCGTAGGCGAGGGCGGAGCCGACCAGCGTCAGGTAGGCGTATCCGGCGAGGTTCCCGGCGGTCAGCGCCGGCGGCGGCCCCTCGACCAGCAGGGCGACCGGGAGGAGCAGCAGGCCGCCGGCCGTGAGCTGCCAGCCCGTGGTGGCCAGCAGGGGCGCGGACGACGCCCACCGCTTGCTGAGCACCACCCCGACGGCCATGACCACGGCGCCGCCGAGGGCGGCGAGGACGCCGGCGGCGTCGAGACGGGCGTCCGCCCGCAGCACCAGCAGTCCCACCCCGGCCACCCCGGCGGCGCCGGCGAGCACGGTGCGCGGGGTCAGCCGGTCGCCGAGCAGGCCGGCGGAGAGCGCGGCGACCAGGAGCGGCTGCACCGCGCCGACGGTCGCGGCCACCCCGCCGGGCAGCCGGTACGCGGCGACGAAGAGCAGCGCGAAGAAGAACCCGATGTTCAGGGCGCCGAGCACGGTCGCGCGCCACCACCAGGCGCCCTTCGGCAGCCGGCGGGTGACCGCGACCAGGAGCAGCCCGGCGGGAAGGGCGCGCAGCACGGCGGCCAGCAGCGGGCGCTGCGGCGGCAGCAGCTCGGTGGTGACGAGGTAGGTGGTCCCCCAGATCGCCGGAGTCAGCGCCGTCACGCCGAGGAGGAGCGTCCGATTGCTTAGCACTGAGACAATTTATCTCAGCGCTAAGGAATCTGGCGTGACGTCCCCCGTGAGCTGTCTCACCGCTAAGGCAACTCTTGGTAGGCTCGGCGGGTGGCCGATCACGTCGACCGGGTGCTGGAGCAGTGGGCCGCCCAGCGACCGGACCTGGACGCCTCCCCGATGGGGGTGTTCGGTCGCCTCTCCCGGCTCCACCGGCTCGTCGGGGCGGAGCTGCACCGCACGTTCAGCGCGCACGGGCTCGACTCGGCGTCCTTCGACGTGCTCGCCACGCTGCGCCGCAGCGACCCGCCGCACCGGCTGACCCCGACCCAGTTGATGCACTCGTCGATGGTCACCTCGGGCGCCGTCACCCAGCGGCTCGACCGGCTCGAGGCGCGCAACCTGGTGACCCGCACCCGCAGCGACACCGACGGCCGCGCCGTGCGGGTCGCCCTGACCGACGAGGGCCTGGCGCTCATCGACCGGGTCCTGCCCGACCACGTCGCCACCGAGGAACGGCTGCTCGCCGGGCTCACCGCGGCGCGGCGCGCCGCCCTGGCCGACACCCTGCGGACCCTGCTGGAGTCGCTCGGCGACACGGCGGACCGGTGAGTCGATCTACCATCGCCGCATGTCATCGCAGCGCCTCCCGGTCCGGGTGGCCGGCTTCGCCGACCTGGACGCCCGCACCTTCCACGACCTGCTCCGGCTCCGGATCGACGTGTTCGTGGTCGAGCAGGCGTGCCCGTACCCGGAGCTCGACGGGCGGGACGTCGAGCCCGGCACCCGACACCTGTGGCTCGACGACGACGGCGCGCCAGTGGCGTACCTGCGGATCCTCGCCGACCCCGGCGGCGTGGCGCGGATCGGGCGGGTGGTGGTCGCGCCGCCGGCGCGCGGCGGCGGGCACGCCGGCCGGCTGATGGCGGCGGCGCTGGAGGTGGTCGGCGACCGCCCCTGCGTGCTGGAGGCCCAGTCGCACCTGGTCGACTTCTACGCCCGGCACGGCTTCGCCGTCAGCGGCCCCGGCTACGTCGAGGACGGCATCCCGCACACCCCGATGCGCCGGGAAGGCATTGACCAAGCCCGATAAATGTGGCAGCCTCCGGGCAGAGCCGTCGCGGAGCCACGCAGCGCGCGGGAGGGGCAACTCCCGGCCGTCCGGGCGTCGTCGTCCGACCTCTCCCCCCGGGGGCTCCATGTCCACTCATCTTCGATCATCCCGCCTGGGGTGGCTGCTCGCCGTCGCGGCGACCGCCGCCCTCCTGCTGGCCACCGCCCTGGCCAACCCCGTCTCGGCGCACGGTTCCGTGGTCGACCCGGCCTCGCGCAACTACGGCTGCTGGCAGCGCTGGGGCAGCGACTTCCAGAATCCCCGGATGGCCACCGAGGACCCGATGTGCTGGCAGGCCTGGCAGGCCAACCCCAACGCCA
This sequence comes from Micromonospora sp. NPDC004336, assembly GCF_053602615.1. NCBI lineage: Bacteria > Bacillati > Actinomycetota > Actinomycetes > Micromonosporales > Micromonosporaceae > Micromonospora > Micromonospora sp. NPDC004336. Next base: position 26,123 of record NZ_JBSGDY010000071.1, on the reverse strand, counting down.
TGTGGAACTGGAACGGGCTGTTCCGCGAGGGCGTCGCCGGCAACCACCAGGCCGCCATCCCGAACGGCCAGCTCTGTTCCGCCGGCCGGACCGAGGGCGGCCGCTACAACGCCCTCGACGCGGTCGGGGCCTGGAAGACCGCCCCGGTCTCCAGCAGCTTCCGCGTCCGCCTGCACGACCAGGCCAGTCACGGCGCCGACTACATCCGGGTGTACGTGACGAAGCAGGGCTTCGACGCCCTCACCGAGCCGCTGGGCTGGGACGACCTGGAACTGGTCGGCCAGATCGGCAACACCCCGGCGTCCCAGTGGAAGCCGGAGACCAGCGGCGTGTCGATCGAGATCCCGGCGAACGCGCCGGGGCGGACCGGCCGGCACGTCGTCTACACGATCTGGCAGGCCAGCCACCTCGACCAGTCGTACTACCTGTGCAGCGACGTCGACTTCTCCGGCGGGCCGACCACCCCGCCGCCGACGACGCCGCCGCCGACCACTCCCCCGCCCACCACACCGCCGCCCACCACCCCGCCCCCGACGACTCCGCCGCCGGCCGGGGCCTGCACGGCCACCTACCGCGTCACCGGGCAGTGGGGCGGCGGCTTCCAGGGTGAGGTGACGGTGACCGCCGGCGGCGGGGCCGTCAGGGGTTGGTCCGTGAACTGGACCTACGCCGACGGCCAGCAGGTCACGTCGGCCTGGAACGCGACCGTGACCACCGGCAGCACGCGGGTCGTCGCCCGCAACGCGGCCCACAACGGGTCGCTGTCCCCCGGGGCGAGCACCACGTTCGGCTTCCTCGGCTCGTGGTCCGGCACCAACAGCACGCCGACACTCACCTGCACGACCGTGGTCTGATCCGCGCCGGAACCCCGGCCGGGGCCGCGTCCCACTCCCTCCGGGCGCGGCCCCGGCCGGCCGGCGAACCGGTCAGACCAGGCAGTTCACGATGTCGGCGATCGTGCGGCGGCGGCCGGTGTAGAACGGGATCTCCTCCCGCACGTGCCGGCGGGCGCCCGAGCCCCGCAGGTCGCGCATCAGGTCGACGATCCGGTGCAGCTCGTCGGCCTCGAACGCGAGCATCCACTCGTAGTCGCCGAGCGCGAACGAGGCGACGGTGTTGGCCCGCACGTCCGGATAGCCGCGGGCCATCTTGCCGTGCTCGGTGAGCAGCTCGCGCCGCTCGGCATCCGGCAGCAGATACCACTCGTACGAGCGGACGAACGGGTAGACGCAGAGGTAGGGCCGCGCCTCCTCGCCGGCGAGGAACGCCGGGATGTGGCTCTTGTTGAACTCCGCCGGCCGGTGCAGGGCCATCTGCGACCAGACCGGGGTGAGCGCCCGCCCCAGCGTGGTGCGCCGGAACCGCAGGTAGGCGTCCTGGAGGGCGTCGCTGGAGGCGGCGTGCCACCAGATCATCAGGTCCGCGTCGGCGCGCAGGCCCGAGACGTCGTACGTGCCCCGGACGACCACGTCCTTGCCGGCCAGCTCCTCGAAGAGGGCCTCGACCTCGCCGGTGACGTTCTCGCGCAGCGACGGGAGCGGGCTGCTGGCCCGGTACACCGACCACATGGTGTAGCGGATGCTGGCGTTGAGCTCCCGCAGCCGGGCCGCGTTGGTCTGCTCGGTCATGTCCCCGATCCTCCCAGTGCTGTGATGATCTCCTCGGCCGCCGTCTCGCCCGAGCGGACGCAGACCGGGATGCCGACCCCGTCGTATCCCGCGCCGGCCAGGACGAGCGTCGGGTGGCTCGCCCGCAGGACCGCCCGCGCGGCGGCCACCCGGCCGGCGTGGCCCGGGGTGTACTGCGGCAGCGACCCGCCCCAGCGCTGCACGTGCCCGGCGACCGGCGCGGGCAGCGGCACGCCGAGCACCGCCGAGAGCTCCCGGTGCACCGTGGCGGCCAGGTCCTCGTCGGTGCGCTGCACCTGACGCTCCTCGCCGTAGCGGCCCACGGAGGCGCGGACCAGCGCCAGCCCGTCCGTCCGGCGCAGGTGACCCCACTTCGTGGTGAAGAAGGTCGACGCCTTGATCAGCAGGCCCTCGGTGCTGGGCACCAGGAAGCCGGACAGCTCCGGCAGCTGCGGCTCGGGCAGCGCCAGGGTCACCAGCGCGACGCTTGCGTAGTCCAGCCCGCCGACGTTCCCGGCCGCCTCCGGGGCCGGGCCGGCGAGCAGCCGGGCCGCCGGCCGGGCCGGCACGGCCAGCACCACGGCGTCGACGTCGACCAGCTCCGCGTCGCGCGTGGGGCCGACGGTCAGCCGCCAGCCGGCCCCGTGCGGGCTCAGCTCGCGTACCGCCGCGCCGCGCCGGATCGTCGCGCCGCTGGCCTGGGCCGCCGCCTCGACCAGCGTGCTGAGGCCGCCGGCCAGGGTGCCGAAGACCGGCGCGCCCGGCGCGCGGGGGGCGGCGGCCTGCGCGGCGCGGACCGCGCCGACCAGCGTGTGCTCCACCCGTGCCGCCCGGGCCAGCGCCGGCATCGTGGTCACCAGGGAGAGGTCGTCGGCGCGGCCGGCGTAGACGCCGCCGAGCATCGGGTCGACCAGCCGGTCGACCACCTCGTCGCCGAACCGGGCGCGGACCAGCGCGCCGACGGAGATGTCGTCGTCCCCGCCGAGCAGCGGGCGGCCGGCGTCGACGTCGGCGTCCGCCGCCGGGCGCGCGACCGTGGTCACCTTCGCCAGGTCTCCGGGTACGCCGACCAGCGTGCCGCCGGGGACCGGGCGCAGCCCGCCGTCGACGACGAGCGCGGCCTGCCCGACGGTGGGGTGCACGATCCGGTCGGCCAGGCCGAGCCGGCGGACCAGGGCAACGGCGGCGGACTCGCCCCCGGCCGGGTCGCGCATCAGGAACGACTCGGCGCCGAACTCCACCGTCGAGCCGGCCAGCTCGCCGGTGCGCAGCTTGCCGCCGAGCGCGCCGGACTGCTCGTACACGGTGATCTCGGTGTCGGCGGGGGCGCGGTCGCGCAACCGGAGCGCGGCGGCCAGCCCGGCGATCCCGCCGCCGACCACCGCCACCCGCCACGGCGTCCGCATGTCGCTCAGCCCCGGCCGGCCGGCTCGGCGGACAGCTCGTGCACCAGTGCCACCACCCGGGTCAGCACGGCCGGGTCGGTCTCCGGCAGCACCCCGTGCCCCAGGTTGAACACGTGCCCCGGCGCGGCCCGGCCCTGCTCCAGGATCCGCCGCACCTCGCCCTCGACCACCGGCCACGGCGCGAGCAGCACGCACGGGTCGAGGTTGCCCTGCACGGCCCGGTCCGGGCCGACGCGGCGGGTCGCCACGTCCAGCGGCGTACGCCAGTCGACACCGACCACGTCGGCGCCGGCCTCGCCCATCGCGTCGAGCAGCTCGCCGGTGCCGACCCCGAAGTGGATCCGGGGCACGCCCGCGTCGGCCAGGCCGGCGAGCACCGCCGCCGAGTGCGGCAGCACGAACCGGCGGTAGTCGGCCTCGGAGAGCGCGCCCGCCCAGGAGTCGAAGAGCTGCACCGCGGAGACCCCGGCGGCGATCTGGACCCGCAGGAACGCCAGCGTCACGTCGGCCAGCCGGCCGCACAGCGCGTGCCAGAGCTCCGGCTGGCCGTACATGAGGGCCTTGGTCTTCGCGTGGGTGCGCGACGGGCCGCCCTCGACCAGGTAGCTGGCCAACGTGAACGGCGCGCCGGCGAAGCCGATCAGCGGGGTGTCGCCCAGCTCGGCGACGAGCATCCGGACGGCCTCGTCCACGTAGGAGACGTCGTCGCGGGTGATCGGCCGGATGCGTTCCACGTCGGGCAGGGTGCGCACCGGCTCGGCGACCACCGGCCCGGTGCCGGGCACGATGTCGAGGTCCACGCCAGCGGCGGCGACCGGTACCACGATGTCGCTGAACAGGATCGCCGCGTCCACCCCGTGCCGGCGTACCGGCTGGAGGGTGATCTCGGTGACCAGCTCGGGCCGGCGGCAGGACTCCAGCATCGCCACGTTGGCCCGGATCTCGCGGTATTCCGGCAGCGACCGGCCGGCCTGGCGCATGAACCAGACCGGGGTGTGCGGGACGGGCAGGCGCCGGCAGGCCCGGACGAAGGGCGAGTCGGCCGGTCCGCCGGGGCGGGGGTCGTCGTCTCGGGCGTCGTCGCCCGTCGTGGTGGTGGTCATCGCGGCCATCGTGCCACGCGGCACGGGCGCGGCAGCGGGCAGCGCCGCCTTTTGTGACTCCCGTCGGCCCCGGGAACCGGCCGGCCCGACGGGGGTGTGGGTTCGCCGCCGAGGCGTCCCGGGACCGCCGGTACCGGCGCGCCGTTTCCGGCGCTGGATGGTCACCGGGCATAGGCTGCCGGCATGGCCCCCCCGACCGCGCTCCCCGAGACCTTCGCCCGCGCGGTGGCCGGGCTGCGGTCCGCGGCGCCCCGGCCGGAGATCGTGCTGGAGGAGGTCGGCGCGCCGCAGCGCCTCGCCCCGTACGCCTTCGCGCTCTCCGCCGCCGTCATGCGCGACGGCGACGAGGTGGCCGGCGGGCGGCTGATCCTGCTGCACGACCCGGCGGGGCACGAGGCCTGGCAGGGCACCCTGCGGCTGGTCACCTACGTGACCGCGGAGCTGGAGGTCGACCTGGCCGCCGACCCGCTGCTGCCCGGGGTGGGCTGGACGTGGCTGACCGACGCCCTGGACGCGCAGGAGGCGGAGCACCGCGCGATCGGCGGCACGATCACCCAGACGCTGTCGACCCGGTTCGGCGACCTGGCCGGGCCGCCCGCGGCCGGCGACATCGAGATCCGCGCCTCCTGGACGCCGGCCGACGACGACCTAGCCCCGCACCTGCTCGCCTGGTGCGCGCTGCTGGCCTCGACCGCCGGGCTGCCCCCGCCCGGGGTGACCGCGCTGCCGGGGCGTCGCCCCGCCGGCGCGGTCTGACCCCGCGACGGTCCGCCCTCAGAGATACCGCTCGGCCTCGTTGCAGACCTTGTCCATGCCCTGGATCGCCTTGTCGTAGGCCGCCTTGTTGTTGTTCGCCGCCGCGGCGAGCGCGGTGGTGAGCTTGTCGAGGCAGTTGGCGATGACCTTCTTCTGCCGGGCCTGCTCGTCCCGGTCGTTGCGGGTGCCGGTCAGGTCCTGCTCGGTGTCGTCGAGCTTGTCCTTGACCGTCTGGAGGTCGGTCTTGAGCTTCTCGATCTCCCTGCCGTTCGCGGCGATGGTGCCGTCGCGCTGGCTGACCTCGCTGGCCATCTTCTTCTCGGTGCGGTCCAGCTCGCTGCTGGTGGTCAGGTACAGGCCCGTCATCACCCCGCCGAGGACGAAGAGCAGCCCGGCCACCACGGCCAGGACCAGCACCTTGTGGCTCTTGCGGGGGCCGCCCGGCGCGGGCGCGCCGAAGGGCGGGGCGGAGCCGGGCGGCGTCGACATCGGCTGCCCGTACGCCGGCCCGGACGCCGGGGGGACGGACATCGGCTGCCCGAAGGCGGACCCACCGGCCGGCGGTACGGAGACCTGGCCGGCGGACCCACCGGCCGGCGGGTAGCCGGACCCGGCGGGCGGGGCCGACTGCGGGTAACCGGTGGAGCCGGCGGGCGGGGCCGACTGCGGGTTCTGGGCGCCGTACTGCTGCGGCGCGGCCTGCTCGGGGACGGGCTGGCGGGGGGCGCCGTAGGTGCTGCCGTACACGGCGCCGCCCGACGGCGGCTGACCGGGCGCGGCCGGCGGCTGCGGCGGGTACGGCGGCGGGTAGCCGCCCGGCCCGGTCGGTGGCTGGGACATGTCGTTCTTCCTCCACGTGAGCTGGTCGCGGCGGCAGGATCCGCCGGACCGGGTGGGTACGGTGCGCGGGCTGACCGGGTCAGCAGATCTTGAAGCCGTCGCAGGCGACCTTGATCGGCACGGCGAGGCCGATGCCCTCGGCGTTACGGGCCTTGGCGGTGGCGATGCCGACGACCTGCTTGCTGCCGTTGATCACCGGACCGCCGGAGTTGCCGGGGTTGATCGGGGCGTCGAACTGGATGACCGGGCCCGAGCCGCCGCCCGCCTCGCGGAAGGCGCTCACCACCCCGGTGGTGACGCTGTCCTCCAGGCCGAGCGGTGCGCCGACGACCACGATCTGCTGCCCCGACTTCACGGCGGCGGGCGCGGCGACCAGGCCGCTGAACTTGCCGCTCGTGCGCAGGTGGGCCACGTCGTTCGCCTCGTCGACCCGGACGATGGTCGCCGGGAAGCGCTGGTCGGTGCGTTCGAGGAAGACCTCCCGCTCGCCGGCCTCCCAGAGCGACTCCACGACGTGGTAGTTGGTGAACAGGTTGGTGCCCCCGCCGGCGGCCGGCTTGCCGATCGCGAACGCCGTGCCGGTGGAGTTGCCGGCCCGGACCCGGAACACGCTGGGCAGCACCGCGCTGGCGACGGCCTCCGGGTTGAACGCCGCGCCCGCCTGCTTCTCCAGCGCCTGCGTCCGGTTCTCCAGCCCGTCGAGCCGGGTCACGTCGCCGGCCTGCGCCGCGTCGAGCCGCCGGCCGGTGTCGCCGAGGCGGTCGGAGAGCCGGTGGATCTGGTAGGCCTGCACGCCGGTCACGACGGCCAGCAGGCCGGCGAGCACGAGCGCGGTGACGGTCAGCCAGCGGCCGCGGGGGGCCGCCCCGCCCTGGGCGTACGCCGGGGCGGCCGGCTGCCCGGGGACCGACGGCTGCCCCGGGGCCGGTGGCTGACCGGGTGCCGGTGGCTGCCCGGGTGCCGGCGAATGGCCCGGGGTGCCCGGGGACGCCTGCCCGGCGGCGGGCGGCCAGCCGGCGCCCGGGGTGGCCCCGGCCGGCGGCTGGTTGCCCTGCTGGGCCGGGGCGGGGCCGCGCCCCCAGCCGGCGGGGGCGGGGGCGGCCGGAGCGGCGCCCCCCTGGCCCGGGTGGGGCGGCGGCGGCCAGGTGGCCCGCCCCGACGCGGCCGAAGCCTGCCCGAGGGCGTTCTGCGGGTGTGCCGGCGCGGCCGGCTCGATCCGGGGCGGCAGCGGCCCCGGACGGTAGCCCCCGTCGCCCGGCCCCGCCGGACCCGCGTCCGCCGACCCGTAGCCAGCAGTCATGATCGCCTTGCCCTCCCCGTAGACGCCCCGCAGTGCCGGGGGACCGATGATGCCGCACCGGCGCAACGGCTCGATGGACCGTACCTGCGTGATGGGGCTTTGTCTTCCCCGATGTCCGGGTCGCGGGAGGGCCTCGCGGGCCGTCCGGCCGACACACACCGGACCGGCTGCACCCACCGGATCGCGTCGCGCACTAGGGTTGTCAGGTGACCGACGAACCACCCCTGCGCCGTCGGGCCGCCGAAAGCCGTACGGGAAACGAAGCAGACCGCCCGCCGTCGGCCCGGCCGGAGCCGGCGGACGCGGGGACCGAACCGCACGCAGACGGGCCCGTTCCGCTGACCGCGCCGCGCGAGGGCACCCCCCAGCCGGCGGCCACGCCGGACGAGCTCGCCGAGGTCGTGGCCCGCTTCGCCGCCGGCACCGGCCCCGTCGCGCTCGACGCCGAACGCGCCTCGGGCTACCGCTACAGCCAACGGGCCTACCTGGTGCAGCTGCGGCGGGCCGGCTCCGGCACGGCGCTGATCGACCCGCTGCCGCTGCCCGACCTGAGCGCCCTCGACACGGTGATCGGCGAGGCCGAGTGGGTGCTCCACGCGGCCAGCCAGGACCTGCCCTGCCTGGCCGAGCTGGGGCTGCGCCCGCGCCGGCTCTTCGACACCGAACTGGCCGCCCGGCTGGCCGGATTCGAGCGGGTCGGCCTGGCCGCGCTGACCGAGCAGCTACTCGGCTACAGCCTGGAGAAGCACCACTCGGCGGCCGACTGGTCGAGCCGGCCGCTGCCGGAGTCCTGGCTGACCTACGCGGCGCTGGACGTGGAGATGCTGGTCGACCTGCGCGACGCGCTCGACGAGGAGCTGACCCGGCAGGGCAAGTCCGCCTGGGCCGCGGAGGAGTTCGCCGCGCTCGTACGCACCGGCGCCCGGCCGCCCCGGGTCCGGGCCGAGCCCTGGCGGCGCACCTCCGGCATCCACCGGGTGCGCGGGGCGCGCGCGCAGGCGCGCGTGCGTTCCCTCTGGTACGCGCGGGACCAGATCGCCGCCCGCCGGGACGCCGCCCCCGGGCGGGTGCTGCCGGACTCGGCCATCGTGGCGGCGGCCGAGCTGGATCCGAAGGACGAGAAGACCCTGCTCACCCTGCCCGGCTTCGGCGGGCGCTCGGTGCGGCGGCTGGCCCGCACCTGGCTGGCGGCGCTGGACGACGCCCGGCAGCTGCCGGAGGACGCGCTGCCGGTCGCCCCGGCGGTCGAGGGCCCCCCGCCGCCGCACCGCTGGGCCGAGCGGGACCCGGTGGCGGCGGCCCGGCTGGCCCGGTGCCGGGAGGTGGTGGTCCGGATCGCGGGCGCGCACCACCTGCCGCCGGAGAACCTGATCGCCCCCGACTCGATCCGCCGCCTGGCCTGGGTCCCCCCGGAGCAGGTCACGGAGGCGGCCGTGGCGGAGACCCTCCGCGGCCTCAACGCCCGCGAGTGGCAGATCGCCCTCCTCCTGCCCGACCTGACCGAAGCCCTCCAGGACCCACCCCAAACCCCCTGACGCCACCCCACCGGCTCCCCCGCGCTGGCAGGGTGGTGTGGGGTTGGACACACCGGGCCGGGTGCCGGCAGTGGTTACTGACGAGTAGCATCCGGGGGAACACGCCCGTGCCGGCGACCCTCGTTCCGTCCGCAGCGCCGCCCGTCGGCGCGGCGGCCGAATCGTGGTCGAAGAGGAGGCTCAAGTGCCCCGTGAAGTTCGGGATGTCGTCTTCGTCGACGGCGTCCGCACCCCCTTCGGCAAGGCGGGTGGCATGTACGCCAACACCCGCGCCGACGACCTGGTGATCCGCTGCATCCGCGAGCTGCTGCGCCGTAACCCGCAGCTGCCGCCGGAGCGGGTCGAGGAGGTCGCCATCGCCGCCACCACCCAGATCGGCGACCAGGGCCTGACGATCGGCCGGACCGCCGCCCTGCTGGCCGGCCTGCCCAAGACCGTCCCCGGTTTCGCCATCGACCGGATGTGCGCCGGCGCGATGACCGCCGTGACCACCGTCGCCAGCGGCATCGCCATGGGCGCGTACGACGTCGCCATCGCCGGGGGCGTCGAGCACATGGGCCGCCACCCGATGGGCGAGGGCGTCGACCCCAACCCGCGGATCGTCGCGGAGAAGCTGGTCGACCCGTCCGCCCTGGTCATGGGCGCGACCGCGGAGAACCTGCACGACCGGGTCCCGCACGTCACCAAGGAGCGCACCGACGCCTTCGCGCTCGCCTCGCAGCAGAAGACCGCCAAGGCGTACGCCAACGGCAAGCTCCAGGACGACCTGGTGCCGATGGCGATCCGCGACGCCGACGGCGGCTGGGGCCTGGCCACGGTGGACGAGGCCCCCCGGGACACCTCGCTGGAGAAGCTCGCCACCCTGAAGACCCCGTTCCGCCCGCACGGCAAGGTCACCGCGGGCAACGCGGCCGGCCTCAACGACGGCGCCACCGCCAGCCTCCTCGCCTCCGAGGACGTCGCCCGCGAGCTGGGCCTGCCCGTCGCCATGCGGCTGGTCTCGTTCGGCTTCGTCGGCGTCGAGCCCGAGGTGATGGGCGTCGGCCCGATCCCGTCGACCGAGAAGGCGCTGCGCATCGCCGGCCTGAGCATCGACGACATCGGCCTGTTCGAGCTGAACGAGGCGTTCGCGGTGCAGGTGCTCGCCTTCCTCGACCACTTCGGCATCGCCGACGACGACCCGCGGGTCAACCCATGGGGCGGCGCGATCGCCATCGGTCACCCGCTCGCCTCCTCGGGCGTACGGCTGATGACCCAGCTCGCCCGGCAGTTCGCCGAGCACCCCGAGGTCCGCTACGGCCTCACCGCCATGTGCATCGGCATCGGCATGGGCGGCACCGTGATCTGGGAGAACCCCCACTGGGAGGGTGGAGACAAGTGAGCGCGCTCGCCGCACCGAACGAGGTCGTCACCAAGGCGCTGCTGCGCCAGGTGAACGTACCGGGGCTGGACCGGCCGGCCGCCCTCATCACCCTGGACAACGGCTTCGACCACACCAAGCCGAACAGCTTCGGCCCGGGCGGCCTGACCAGCCTGGACGAGGCGATCACCGCCGCGCTGGCGGCCGACCCGGCGTTCATCGCGGTCACCGGCAAGCCGTACATCTTCTGCGTCGGCGCGGACATCACCAGCCTGCCGCAGCTCGCCGACCGCGAGCAGGCCCTGGAGATCGGCCGGCTCGGCCACCGGGTCTTCGCCCGGCTCAGGGACAGCGAGATCCCGACCTTCGCCTTCGTCAACGGCGCGGCGATGGGCGGCGGCCTGGAGCTGGCCCTGCACTGCCACTACCGGACGCTCTCCGGTGGCGCGGCGGCGCTGGCGCTGCCCGAGGTCTCGCTCGGCCTGGTGCCCGGCTGGGGCGGCACCCAGCTGCTGCCGAACCTGATCGGCATCCCGGCGGCGACCCAGGTGATCATCCAGAACCCGCTGATGCAGAACAAGATGCTCAAGCCGAAGCAGGCCGCCGAGATGGGCATCGCGGACGTGCTGCTGGAGCCGGCGGACTTCCTGGAGCGGTCCCTGGAGTGGGCGGCCGGCGTGGTCCGCGGCGAGGTCACCGTGACCCGCCCCGAGGTCGACAAGGACATGTGGGCGGGCGTGCTCTACTTCGCCCGGCAGACCCTCGACCAGCGGCTGCACGGCGCGGTCCCGGCCGCGTACAAGGCGCTGGACCTGCTGGAGACGGCGAAGGACGCCGACTTCGCCACCGGCACGGCCGCCGAGGACGAGGCCCTCGCGGACCTGGTCTTCTCCGAGGAGCTGCGCAGCGGCCTGTACGCCTTCGACCTGGTGCAGCGGCGGGCCAAGCGGCCGGCCGGCGCGCCGGACAAGGGCCTGGCCCGCCCGGTCACCAAGGTCGGCATCGTCGGCGCCGGCCTGATGGCCAGCCAGCTCGCCCTGCTCTTCGCCCGCCGCCTCCAGGTGCCGGTCGTCATGACCGACCTGGACCAGGCCCGGGTCGACAAGGGCGTCGGCTACGTGCACGCCCAGATCGAGAAGGCCGTCAGCAAGGGCCGGATGGACAAGGGCACCGCCGCCAAGCTGTACGGCCTGGTCAGCGGCGCGGCCAAGGCAGAGGCCTTCGCCGCGCCACAGCCGGGCCAGCTCACGTCGTTCGCTGACTGTGACTTCGTCATCGAGGCCGTCTTCGAGGACCTGGCGGTCAAGAAGCAGGTCTGGGCCGAGCTGGAGAAGATCGTCAAGCCGGAGGCGGTGCTGGCCACCAACACCTCCAGCCTGTCGATCACGGCGATGGCCGAGGAGCTGGAGCACCCCGAGCGGGTGGTCGGCTTCCACTTCTTCAACCCGGTCGCCGTGCTGCCGCTGCTGGAGATCGTCCGGGGCGAGCGGACCGACGACGCCACACTCGCCACCGCGTTCGCGGTCGGCAAGCAGCTGAAGAAGTCGTCGGTGCTGGTCAAGGACGCCCCGGCGTTCGTGGTGAACCGGCTGCTCACCCGCTTCCTCGGCACGGTCTTCGCGGCCGTCGACGCCGGCACCCCGCTGGACGTGGCGAACAGCGCGCTGGACCCGCTGGGCCTGCCGATGCGCCCGCTGGCGCTGCTCCAGCTCGTCGGGCCGGCCGTGGCGTACCACGTCGGCGGCACCCTGCACGAGGCGTTCCCGGACCGGTTCGGGGTCAGCGAGAACCTCAAGCGCATCGCCGACTCCGGCCAGCCCATCGTGGTCGACGACCAGATCAACGACGAGGTCGCCAAGCTGCTCGTGGTCGGCGACCAGCCGCTCACCGAGGAGCAGGTGCGCCAGAACGCGCTCGACGCGCTGGCGCAGGAGATCCGGCTCATGCTCGACGAGGGCGTCGTCGCCGAGGCGCAGGACATCGACCTGTGCATGATCCTCGGCGCCGGCTGGCCGTTCCACCTGGGCGGCGTCACGCCGTACCTGGACCGGACCGGCACCTCCGAGCGGGTCACCGGCCGGCGGTTCCTGCCGCACGGGGTCGCCAGCCTGCCCGCCTGACCCACACCGCTCCCCCGCGTTCGCGGTGGTTGCCCCGTCCGGCTTGGATGGTGGCAGCCACCGCGATCGTCGTTGCGGCCCGTTCCGCCTCGGGAAGGGGGCAGCGGGACGGGGCGATGGCTGGCTACGATCACCCGTTCGCAACGTCGCCTGGAGCTGACCCCATGTCCTCACCGCCGGTCGATCCCTGGTCCGGGCAGCCGGAGCACGACCCCCACTACGACTTCCACCCGCCGCACCCGGGTCACCCCGTGCCGCCGCCCGACGCCTGGTCGGCCCCGGGCGGGCAGCCGCCCTACCACGGCGGCTGGTCCGCCGCGCCGACCTCCGGTCCCCCGCCGGCGCAGCCGTACCCCACCCAGCCCTACCCCCACCAGCCGTACGGCGGACATCCCGTCACGCCGCAGGACGGCTTCCCGGCCGGCGGCTACGCCGGCTACCCGCAGCCCTACCCGGGCGGCAACCACCCCGGGGCCGGGCCGGCGCGGCCCCGCCAGCTCAACCTGGTCCTGACGCTGGGCCTGGTCGGGCTGCTGGTGCTCTGCCTCGGTGGGGGCGCGGTGGGCTACGTGGCCCTCCGCGAGCAGGAATCCCCCGGCCCGACCCCCGGCCCGACGCCGACGGCGACGGGCGTCTCGAGCCCCACGCCGTCCAGCACCCCGTCGGCGCAGCCCACCCCGTCCGCCGAGCCCACGTCCACGCCCCGGATCCAGGTCGTCACGCCGGAGACCCTCGCGGGCCGCCCGAAGAGCACCGAGCCGACGCTGAAGAAGCTGGCCGACGACATGGTCCGGGACCTGAAGTCCTCGGTGCCCCAGGCGACGGGCGTCGTCGGCGCCTTCTACGGCAGCGCCGACGAGCGCGACATGGTCATGGTGATCGCCGCCTCCAGCTTCGTGCTCAACCCCGAACGGGAACTCGACGACTCGGTGAAGGGAATCTCCAAGGGGCTGGCCGTCAAGCGGCTGACGACGATCGCCCCCGGCCCGTACGGCGGCCTGGCCAAGTGCGGCGACGGCGAGTCCGCCGGGGTGCCGCTGGGCGTCTGCGCCTGGGCCGACCACGGCAGCGTCGGGATCATCGTGATGTTCTTCTCGTCCTCGGCCGCCGCCGCGGCGGAGTTCGTCGCCATCCGCGGCCAGATCGAGCAGAAGAACTGACCGCGCCCACCGGCCCCCACCGTCGCCGCTGGCCGCACCGGGCCGCCGCCGGGCGGGACCGGGGCCGACCGAGACCACCCGCCCTCGCGCAGACCTGGAGCTGACCGATGTCCCACCCGCCGGCCGACCCGCTCCCCCCGCCACCCGAGCGCGGCGCGCCGTACGGCGCCCAGCCGGGCGGATACGGCCCGCCGCCCCAGCCCGGCGGGTACGGGCCCCCACACCCCGGCGGATACCCGCCACCGCAGGCCGGTGCGCACTTCCCGGCGCAGCCCGGCGGCGCCGCGGTGCCGCCGTACGGGCCGCCCGCGAAGCGGAAGTCCAGCGCCGGCAGGATCGTGCTGATCGTCCTCGCCGGGGTGCTGGTGCTCTGCCTCGGCGGCGCCGCGATCACCTTCTTCGTCGTCAAGGACCAGGTCAAGGAGACCGTCGACGCCACCAGGATCCGGGTCGTCGAGCCGGACACGCTCGCCGGTCGGCCCAGGGCCACCGACCCGGCCCTCCAGGTCGGCGCCCAGCAGCTCGAGGCGGAGCTGAACAGGTCGCTGCCGGACGCGAGCAGCACGGTCGGCGCGTTCTACGGCACCCCGGCCAAGAAGGACCTGGTCATGGTCGCCGCCGCCTCCGGGCTGAACCCGGACCCGGCCAGGACCCTGGAGACCACCATCAGGGGCGCGCGCACCAGCGAAGTGCGGCTCGGCGAGATGTCCGCCGTGGACCCGGGCCCGCTCGGCGGCGAGGCCAAGTGCGGCGACGCCAAGGCGGAGAACGTGCCGCTGGGCGTCTGCGTGTGGAGCGACCGGGGCAGCGTCGGGATGATCGTCATCTACTACAAGACCGGCACGCAGGCCCACGCCGAACTCGCCACCATGCGCGGGCAGATCGAGCAGAAGTCCTGAGACGTACGACGGGTGGGGCCCGGCACCGGCGAGGTGCCGGGCCCCGGCCGCGTCAGCCCGCCGCGTCAGCCGTAACGGCGGTGGCCGCGTCAGCCGTGACGGCGGTTGCCGCGTCAGCCTTGTCGGCGGTGGCCGCGTCAGCCGTGGCGGCGGCCCGCTCGGCGGCGCTGCGCAGCACGCAGAACTCGTTGCCCTCCGGGTCGGCCAGCACCACCCAGCCGGTGCCGTCGGGGCGGCGGCAGTCGGCGACCTGGGTGGCGCCGATGCCCAGCAGCCGTGCCACCTCCTCGTCCCGGGTCCGGTCGGCGGGCTCCAGGTCGAGGTGCAGGCGGTTCTTCACCGCCTTGCCCTCGGGCACGGCCAGGAAGAGCACCTCCGGGCCACCCGGGGGCAGCAGCATGGCCTCCGGGTCGCCGGGGAGGTCGTCCGGCTGCCGGGGGCAGTCGAAGACCTGCGCCCAGAAGCCGGCCAGGGCGTAGGTGTCGCGGCAGTCGATGCCGATGTTGTGGATGGTCGCGCTCACTGGTTCTCCTTCGTGGACACGCTCGCCCGCTCCGCCGCGCCGCGCAGGACGCAGAACTCGTTGCCCTCCGGGTCGGCCAGCACCGCCCAGCCCGTGCCGTCGGCGCGTCGCTGGTCGTCGACCAGGACCGCGCCGAGCCCGAGCACCCGCTCGACCTCCTCGTCGCGGGTCCGACCGGTCGGTTCCAGGCAGACGTGCACCCGGTTCTTGACCGTCTTCACCTCGGGCACCCGCTGGAAGAACACGGCTGGGGTGGCGCCGTCCGGCGGCAGCAGGACAGCCTCGGGGTCACCCGGGGCGTCGTCGGGGTGCCGCGGACAGCCGAGCACCGCCGACCAGAAGCCGGCGAGGGCGTAGGTGTCGTGACAGTCGAAACTGATGTTGTGGATCCGCGGATTCACGGGTTCCTCCGTTACGGATGGAGGCGCCCCGCTTGCGTGAGGGTCAGCCGGCGAGACGGGGCGCGGAGATCATGATCGTGGACATCGACGCACCCCCCTTCGTTTCTCGGGCTGACGCCATGATCCTTCCACCAGGGCCGGCCGGCCCGCAACCCCGTACGGTCACCGCCTGGCGGCCGGCCTCTCGGCGGTCACCGCGGGAGCGGCCTCCGCCGCCGGCAGGGTCACCGTGACCTCCAGCCCGCCACCGGGTTGGGCGACCACCTTCACGGTGCCGCCGTGCGCGTCGCAGACCGCCCGGACGATGGAGAGCCCGAGGCCCGAGCCCCGGGCACCCGTGCGCTCCCGGCCGCCGCGCCGGAACGGCTCGAACAGGCCGGGCACGTCGGCCTGGTCCACCTCGAAGCCGGTGTTGCCCACCACCAGCCACGACCGGCACCCGTCGGAGCCGGTCCGCACCCAGAGCCGCCCGTGCAGGTGGTTGTAGCGGATCGCGTTCTCGATCAGGTTGCCGGCCAGCCGGTCGAGCAGCCCGGGGTCGCCGACCACCGGCGCGGGCGCCAGCGACGTCTGCACCCGCAGCTTGATCCGCTCCACCTCCCGGCGAACCGCCGACAGGGCGTTGGCGGTGCCGGCGGCGAGGTCGCACTCGGTGCGGCGACCGAGCCGGCGCCCCGCCTGTGCCTCGCTGCGGGCCAGCACCAGCAGGGCGTCGACCAGCCCGTTGGCCCGCTCGGAGGCGTCCCGGACGACGGTCGCCATCCGGCGGTACTCGGCGGCGTCCGCCTCGTCGTCGCTGAGCGTCACGTCGATCTCGGTACGCATCACCGCCAGCGGCGTGCGCAGCTCGTGCGAGGCGTTGGCCACGAAGCGCTTCTGCGCCTCGAACGCGGCGGCGATCCGGTCCAGCATCGCGTCGAACGTCTTCGCGAGCTCGGCCACCTCGTCGTCGGCCCCGGAGTAGCCGATCCGCTGGTCCAGCGTGGTCTCGCCGAGCCGGCGGGCGGTGGCGGTGACCTGGTGCAGCGGGCGCAGCGCCCGGCCGGCCACCGCGTACGCGCCGGCCACCCCGACGACGCTGATCGCCAGCAGCGCCACCAGGCCCTTGACCAGCAGCTCCGTGCTGGCGGTGTCGACCAGCTGCCGCTGCCACTGCGCGGCGTCGAGCGACCGGCCGTCGGCCAGCACGACCGTGGTGCCGGGAAGCAGCTCGTCCGTCGGGCGCAGCGCGTCGCGGACCAGCAGCCAGGCCAGCAGCACCAGGATCGCCCCGGCGCCGACCAGCAGCACGCCGTTGAGCAGGGTCAGCCGCAGCCGCAGGGTGGGCCGCAGCCGCAGCCGCACCGCCGCACCCCCCGGCCACGGCCACCGGACCCGCGACCCCGACCCACTCCTCGCGCTCACGAGGCCACCTCGGCTCGCGACTGCGGGGCTCGCAAAAACCGCTCACTCCTCGCGCTCACGATGCAGACCTCGGCTCGCGACTGCGGGGCTCGCAAAACCCGCTCACTCCTCGCGCTCACGATGCAGACCTCGGCTCGCGACTGCGGGGCTCGCAAAACCCGCTCACTCCTCGCGCTCACGAGGCCCACCCCGGCTCGCGACTGCGGGGCTCGCAAAACCCGCTCACTCCTCGCGCTCACGAGGCCCACCCCGGCTCGCGACTGCGGGGCTCGCAAAACCCGCTCAC